>JAAZDH010000089.1 GCA_012512865.1 Clostridiaceae bacterium
GTATATTTCCTCCGGGTTAAAACCTTCCCTTGAGAAATCTATGATGCCCTCCACCTTCATTTCCCCAGCCGGATATGCCTTTATGATTGTTATTCTCTCCCTCTTCCCGTTCACCTGGTATATATATTCGCCGTCGGTCTTTACCACATCTGCTTCATCAACGCCTTCCACCTGGATATTGGTACCCGAATAATCGTCTTCGGAAGCACCTAAATCCCAAGCCTCGGCCTTTTGTACTCCCGAGAAGGTTGTGCTTGAACGTGCTTCTCCCGAAGGAACAGGTCCCCCATCAGCACTGGCAGTTGCTGCTACATCCATTATCCTGTTCTTGCTCATATAAATAACCCGTTCTTCTTCCGCCGTGTCCAAAAGCTCTATCAATTTCTCGTAAGAACCCACCACGGGCAGCTGCCGCATGCTTGATGCCAGGAAGTTCATGAATTTTTCATCATCCAGGAAATCCAGGGTGTTCTCCTTGCCCGTTATAATAATAAGTTCTCCTATTTTTATGATTTTTTTCTCAAGGGCTTTAACGAAATCATGAAGCGGTGCATAGGTCCTTCCTCCTATTGCTTCCACGGGAACTGCAAGCCTGCTCGTGGTGCCGTCACCTGCGGTTACAATATCGCTTCCCTGTCTAAGCTTTATTGTCCTGCCCCCCAAGGAAATATCCACGGCGCAAGTGCTTCCGTCCCAGCCAACGTGCCCTCCCAGGCTTTCCGAAACAAACCTTACAGGAATTAGCATTGTTCCATCCTTCACAATGGGTACAATACCGGGATTCAACTTATCAATCATTGTTTTTGTCCCGTTTACATAGGAAATGGAGCTGCCCTCATACAAAATCACGGTATTTTTCAGCCTTTTGCTCACATCCACCGGGGAATTATCACCAGGTGAATTGCCGGATGTATTGCCCGGCGTATTACCATGCATATTGCCAGGCAAGCTGCCAGGTATATTACCTGTTGCATTACCCGGTGTATTGCCGGATGCGCCGACAAAAGCTGATAATGTAAATGCGGTAACAATAATCATCGCAACAATAAGAACTGCTGGTACTTTATATGCCCTGCCCACGAAAATTCCCCCTTTTAAATGTTGCACATTTTTGAACTAATACACGTTTCATTAACTGTCATACATTTTTTTTGACGAATAACCAGCTAAAAAGTTCCAAGCCAGGAAAACAGGTGGGTCATGGTACAAGTCCCTTATTCCACCGTGAGATATAGACCTGCCCACTGTTTTATCCCTGGAGTATTAGGTGCAGCTTTTTATAGTAGTCTTTTAAACGGGCGGCCGTAGACAGGTATTTTTGGGTTATTATGGGCATCCCCATGATAAAGGAGAATTTTTTCTCCAAGATATGGGCATTTTTTGCCAGGAAACATGCGACAGGTTTCATTGTCCTGAATTGAGTCATATATACCAGTGAATACCAGAAATCCATCTTAGAGTTCTTTGTATTGATTCCCCAATATGCCCTGTATTGCTCCTTTAGCGGGGCATACATTATTTTTTCAAGCTCGTATTCGTCCATTACACCAAGTTTAATTGCCTTTTTCACTACATCAGTGCCCGGGAAAAAATTCAGCGCATGGAGCTGGAGTTCAAAAGGAGGATATAGCTTCATGCACAGTTCAAAGGATTTTACAATATCCTCTTCCGTTTCAAACGGGTGCCTTAATATGAAGTCATAAACTACTCTCGGTACCTTGCAATCGGACAATACCTTGCTCGCATTTATTATCTCTTTTTCCGTCTCCTGCCTTCCAAATATTTCTTTCCTTACGCGGCAAGACCCGCTTTGGATTCCCATTACCGCCTTGTACAAGCCTGCATCTGCGAGCTTTTTTATTGTATCACCTTTTACTTTCCTTGGGTGTACCCATATTTCAAAAGGCAAGTTGACTTCTTTCTTATACCTCCTTGTAAATTCATCTATCCAGTCTTCATCATCGCAAAAAATTTCATCCCAAAACCGTATTATTCTTAACCTTGTAATTTTCTCCCTTGCAATGCGCAACTCGTTAATTACACTGTCAACACTTCTTAATCTTACATATTTCCCCTTGCCCTTGTACAGCCCGCGAAGGTTCGGGCTACAGCAATATGAGCATGAGAAGGGGCATCCCCTTGATGCAGAAAGCTCATAGCTCATGGAGTTCAACTGCGGATCTTCCGTTTTCAGTGTGTTATTATTAATAAAAAACTTGTTGTCTCCTCCAATCTCCGGGAATCCCAACTCATCTAGGTCCTGGCATAACACCCTTATATCATTCACTACCAC
>JAAZDH010000090.1 GCA_012512865.1 Clostridiaceae bacterium
ATCAGGGAATGATAAATGAAATTGCTAATATAAGAATTCTCAGGGAAAAATTCAAAAACAGGAGAAGAAGAATTATCTTTAATAATGATGGTGATGACGCAAGATATGGATGCAAGAAGGCAACACCGGATGAATTGCTAAGTCAAAGAACATATCCATTAGTAGGCACCCAGGTTGATTCAATTTTTTATTCAACCGGCGGAGTAGGATTTGGGGTATTTAACCATCGTACAGTTATAGGACAGGTAAATACTAATAGGGAAGGCAGTTTCATAAATAATGTAACAGGTGAATTTATCGAACAAGGAACAGACCCCTTAATAATCATGGTAGATTTTTGCAATAATCACAATATAGAAATATTCTGGTGAAATATTCTGGTCAATGCGCATGAATGATATTCATGATGCTACTCATGAATCTATATTTGATTTCAACAAATTGAAAGTTAACCATCCTGAATACCTGTTTGCAACAAAAGAAAATCCTCCTAAATGCGGTAAATGGTCTGCTGTTGATTATGGGCATGATGAGATTAGGAAACTGGCATTTGAGTATGTTAAAGAGGTGTGCTGCAATTACAATATAGATGGAATAGAACTTGATTTTTGCAGGCACAAGATGTTTTTTAAAAAAACATCACAAGGAATACCGGCAGGAAATGAAGAGCTTGAACAGATGACAGGCCTAATCCGGAGAATAAGAAAAATGACTGAAGAGGTTGCTCTTGAAAGAAATAAGCCTATACTGCTAGCAATAAGGATACCTGACTCACTTGAATATAACAAGATTATAGGACTTGATATTGAAACCTGGCTGGCAGAAGGCCTGGTAGATATTATGGTGACAGGTGATTCACTGCAGTTTAACACATTTGAGTACAGTGTTAACCTGGCACATAAATATGGAGTGAAAATATATCCATGTTTATCAGCGGTGTGGATTAAAGATGAGGAAGACCGGGATGATAGCGAGTACAAACGTAAGCTTGTTGCCAATAACGTAGTCCAGGCAAATTACATATACAAATGGAGCTATACACGCAACAGCCTTGAGTGCTACAGGGCCAGGGCAATGAATGCCTGGTGTTCCGGGGCAGATGGAATTTATATGTTTAATTTTACCAACCCGTATAGTCCCGTATGGAAGGAATTGGGGGACCCGGAAATATTAAAGAATCTTGATAAGGTTTATGTTGCCAGCGTACTAGGCCTTGGGCCTGCTCCCGGTAAAAATTGTCCTGAATATGATTTCATCAACATACCAACGGTGAATCCGCAGGCACCATTGAAACTTACGCCCGGGGTTAAGCAAAACATTGAAATATTTATTGGAGATGACGTAAATTGCAATTGCAATGCTAATGATGACAATAATGGCAAAAATTATGAAAATCATTTCCCTGCCAATATAGAATGTTCAATTTCCTTGTATGCCAGGGTGAGTAAGCTGGACAAAAGTGATGATATAACCGTTAAAGTAAATGACATCGAAATGGTTAATGGCATTATGGAAGAAAACCAGGTAGTGTACAAATTGGTAAAGGAATTCATAAAACAAGGTCAAAACAATATAGAAATAATGGCAAAGAAATACTTTGCTGAATTAAGGGATTTAAAAATTTACATTAGTTACAGTAAATATACACAAGACAATAATATGAAAGACAAGCATATATAATACATGTGATTCCGTTAAGAGAGGAGTAATAAACTTGATGCAAGAGCAAAACAATATGCAAGTCAGCGTAAAAATTAATGCTAAATATACAGGGTATAATAAAAAGTTCCGAAAACTATTAATCAATGTCTATAAGCACAGATATTACTATTTGCTTTTAACACCCGTACTCTTGTATTTCATAATTTTCCACTATATACCGATGTATGGCGTAACCCTCGCCTTTAAAGAATTTAATTTTAAATTGGGGATTCTTAAAAACCCTTGGATAGGATTCCACAACTTCTCAAGGCTATTTGAAAGTAAATCTTTCTGGGAGGTTACTTTTAATACGTTAACTATAAGTCTTTTGAAGCTCATATTTAATTTTCCCGCCCCGATAATCCTGGCACTTTTATTAAATGAAATCCCGAATTTAAAATTTAAGAAGTTCGTACAGACAGTATCATATATGCCCCATTTCTTATCGTAGGTGGTATTGGCAGGTATAATTAAAGAATTATTATCACCCACCAGGGGTATAGCAAATTACATAATTACACTATTTGGAGGAGAGCCCATATACTTTCTTGCAGAAGCGTCAATGTTCAGAGGCATTCTTGTTGTTACTTCAATGTGGAAAGGAGTAGGATGGGGCACAATAATATATCTTGCAGCTATAGCAGGAATTGACACAGAACAATATGAAGCAGCATATATAGAAGGAGCCAATAGGTTTAATATTATGAAAAGTATTATATTGCCTTCTATATTTCCTGTTATTTCAATAGTTTTTATTTTAGGGCTGGGACGCATATTGAATGCAGGTTTTGAACAGGTATTCAACTTATACAACCCTACCGTGTATAAAACGGGAGATATTATTGATACATATGTGTACAGGGTGGGATTGTTAGGCATGAACTATTCTTATTCGACAGCAGTTGGTCTTTTTAAAAATGTTGTCGGACTTATTCTAATATTGATTACTAATTATATAGTTAGAAATGTTAGTGATAAGGAAAATGCAATCTGGTGAATCCGGTAAAGGGTTTAAATATTTGAGATCAAGTATTTGAGAGGTTTAACTGGTTTAACTTTAGGAGGGATAAAATGTATAGACCAAAAAGGACTTTGGGTGACGTTATATTTGAAATATTTTTATATTTTTCCATGATTATATTAGTAATATTGTTTATATACCCGGTACGGGAGATTATTGTAACCTCATTTTCAACACCCTCATATTCCAGGTCACTTGGAATAAAGATATGGCCAGATAAATTTAATTTAAACGCATATAGAGAGATATTTAAAACTAATTTGATAGCAATAGGTTATATGAATACAATTTACCGTACAGTTTTCGGAACAATTTTAGCAGTGCTGGTAACTTATTTTGGAGGGTATGCGCTTACTAAAAAGTCTTTGCCGTTTAGAAAGGGTATATTACTTCTTATGTTATTCACAATGTTTTTTGGCGGGGGATTAATACCTCGTTACCTGCTAATGAAAAGTCTTGGGCTTGTAGGGAAAAGGTGGGCGTTAATTTTGCCAGGTATTACAAGTGCATGGAATCTTATTATAGCAAGGAATTTTATTTCTACAATTCCTGATTCAATTGAAGAAGCTGCTTTTATCGATGGAGCAAATCCGCTAACAATACTTTTTTATGTATTGATTCCTTTATCTATGCCTATTATAGCAGTACTCTCGTTATGGGAAGCTGTGGAGCACTGGAATGCGTGGTTTGATGCACTTATTTATACAAATACAAGGGATAAACTGGTCCTGCAGCTTATTCTGCGAAGAATACTTATTGAAGAGAGTAAGGAAATATTAGAGTCGGATATACTACTGCTTCCTACAGAATATACTTCGCCTGAAACTGTTAAAGCAGCAACAATAGTTGTAAGCACTGCTCCGATTATCCTATTTTATCCTTATTTACAGAAATATTTCGTGAAAGGAGTGCTTGTAGGCTCACTTAAGGGGTAGTCCGCTAAAAGGATAAAAAATAACTTAACAATATCGGCAGTTTAAATTTGCAATATAAAGCGTATAAATGCGTAATACCAGCCGCTAAATATGTGCTGCTAAATGTGCAATATCAACCGTTTAAAACAGATGATAAATTATTAAATAATTGAGATAAGGGAGGAGATCATATGAAAAAAGCATTTGCAAGTTATTATCAGTATTTATTGTTTTAGTATTGATGACAACAGTATTAATAACAGGCTGTATTGTCAAGGAAGAAGGAGACAAAGAAGCAAGCAAGGGGGGTGAATATTACAACAGGCACAAGTGAGACGGAGGCATCATCCGGAGGGCAATCCGATTCACCTTTTAGCAAAAAGCTGCAGCTCTCATGGGTTGTATACAATATTAAGGATATGAAGCCAATACAAGGCACACCGGGTCAAAAGCTTATTGAAGAGCGGTATAATGTAGAGCTGAAAATACATGATCTTAATGTGCATAACGAAGAAGAGTGGACTTTATTCTGGGCTTCAGGTAATACTGCCGATCACATCATATCTAACAACATGAACAGGTATATATATAAATTTGCAGACCACGATATTATAAGACCTGTAAGCAAAGAAATGCTGTATTCTTATGCACCTGACTGGATGAAGGCAGTAACAGATCTTTTTGGTGAGGATGTAGTATTCCCGCAAATTACCTATAAAGGAGAAGTATGGGCTTTGCCTCAAGCTACTTTTGCAAATAAAATTTCTTATATCATGGCTGCCAGGAAGAGCTGGATGGATAAGGTAGGAATCAGCAAAGCCCCGGAAACATTAGAAGACTTATATACAATGATATATAAGTTTGCTAAAGAAGACCCTGACAGAAACGGTAAAGATGATACGTATGGAGCGCATATTTTAGAGAATTACACAAATTTCGGGTACTTCTGGGGAACATTCGGTATTTGTCCGAATTCTTATTATCTTGAAGATGGCAAAGTAAAATACTCCAGTGCAACAGAAGCATTTAAAGAAGGGACCAAAGTTCTTGCGGCTTGGTACAAGGAAGGACTTATAGACCCTGAATTTGTTACTGATAATAGAAACATACTAAAAGCAAAATGGGCAGATGGTATAATCGGCATGGTTGAAGATCATCCTTCATGG
>JAAZDH010000091.1 GCA_012512865.1 Clostridiaceae bacterium
CAGCCTTAAGCATTACTATCCGTAGCTGAAGCGACCATATTAGCCGGGGAAGTCGTCTCACCCTCCCCATATTAGCCGGGGAAGTCGTCTCACTTTCGCTTTAATATAGTTTTAAACCGTATTACCGGGAAAAGATTTTCACCTATTACAACGAATTTTTCAATACACTCGTTTTCCGGAGTGGCAATTATGCCTGGTGCTTTCTTTATGGAGTTTTCATCCAGCCTCATTATTTCTGTTACATTATCTACAAGAAACCCTGCTAAATTTCCATCAGCCCTCGCTAGTATTATCTTCGCATTGGAAGGAACGGCTGCCTCTTCAAGGCCAAGGTATTTCCCCAGGTTCACAACAGGAATCATGTTACCCCTGACATCCGCATATCCTTCCATGCAAGGCAGGCTGCATGCCTTGTCTTCATTGCATTCCTGGTTTTTATGCAACGCATGGTACCGGACAACTTCTTCAATTTCCTCCGCATCAGCTCCAAATGGCATTCCATTTAAAAAAAACACAACCACCTGGGTCTCTTTCATGTAAAAACCCCCTATTCCCGGTTAACTCCGGTTAACGCTTTCTACTATATTTATCGGATTTTTTCCTGGAGTTTTTGATAGAACAGGTCTTCGTCAACCGGTATGGTCACCCAGTCATCAATCCAGGTCGACAGGTATATTGCATTTGAAATCTCGAGCCCGTTTATTCCTTCCGCGCCAGGTGCCAGCAACCCCGTTCCTTTCAGGATTGCATCAACCCAGTTGGCAGTTATTCCTGCATGGCCCGTAGTAGTTCCGCTTACGGGTATTTCACATTTCCAGCATTCAGGCGAGCCAAAAGGCTTGTCGGTAGTGGCATTATACTTCCTTTCCGAGTACCTGAGCCTCCAGAATGTAATTTTGTTGTCTTCAACCACGATTTTCCCCATGTCCCCTGCTATTTCCAACCGGTCGGTTCCAGGTGCTTCACCCGTGCTTGCAATAAACATGCCGGTAGCGCCGTTTTCATATTCAACATAGGCTGTTACGTCATCTTCAACCTCGATATCATGATACTTGCCAAAATGACAAAAGCCCCGTACTCTCACAGGCATGCCGCATATCCATTGCCAGAGATCCAGCTGGTGGGGAGCCTGGTTTAAAAGTACGCCTCCGCCTTCTCCATCCCATGTGCCGCGCCAGCCTCCCGAATCATAGTATTTTTGTGGGCGATACCAATTTGTTATTATCCAGTTCGTTCTCTTTATGCTTCCCATCTCGCCATTTACAACTAAATCCCTAACCTTTTGATATAACGGGTTTGTACGGTTGTTATACATGATACCGAATACCTTGCCGCTTTCTTTCGCCACCTTGTTCATCTCTCTCACCTGCTTGGTATAAACCCCTGCAGGTTTTTCTATCAGTACGTGCAAACCTCGATTAAATGCTTTTATTGCTATCTCCGGGTGGGTATAATGAAGGGTTGCAACAATCACCCCATCAATAGGGGCATTTGCTATAAATTCATCTACGTTGTCAAATCTTTTTACCTTATCCCCAAACAGCTTACCTGCCAATTCAAGGCGATTCTTGTCCGCATCGCATATTGCAGTCAATTCTCCCCCAGGAATTGCTCCTTCAAACAAGTACCTGGCATGCCCGGTACCCATGTTGCCAAACCCGGCAATCCCGATTCTTACTTTTTCCATAGCCATTCCCCCTTGTCCTTATAAATGCTCCTGGACTGTTTACACAAAGCTTTATACTTTAAACATAAACTTTAAATTTTAGCCTTTAGCAGATTATGCAACATTACCAGTCCTATGCTTGCACCTCGTCAATGATTTTCTTCAAGGCATAAACAGCAATAGCAAATTGTTTAGGTCCACCTTCCGGCATATCATTTATTGCAGGGGCAAGCTCCAGGCTTTCAAGCCCTTTAAAAG
>JAAZDH010000092.1 GCA_012512865.1 Clostridiaceae bacterium
GTTCTTACGGTACCTGTTTCCAAGTCTATGGTGCCAATTTCAGAGCCGATATCAGAGGAAGACAGGCAATAGAGGGTTTTGCTTTTTTCATTGTAGGCAATATCGGGAAAGACTCCCGTACTCAAATTTACTGAATTAATTACTTTGTCATTGGCAGTATCGTATATTTCAAGGGTATAGGGACTTCCTGGCGTTATAACGCATATTTTATCTTTCCCGAAAGTGCAAAAGAGCCTTACGTTGGTATAATCCAGGCTTGTTATTTCCCCGTTTTCGGTATCCAGCAAGATTATCTTGTTGTTCCGGTCTTCATCATGAATAAGAAGTGCTATTGTTTTCCCCTTATCGTCAAGGGACTGCATTTTTATTATCCTGAAAGCCTCAATTTCAAAATTTCCCAGCAACGTTCCTTTTGTATTATATATCTTAAGCATTTTTTTCTCATCGCTTTGATCAACAAGTAAAATTCTTTCGTTGGCTGCCAGGATATTTTGGCAATAACCGAGCCCTGTAACGGGTTCTTCATGCCCCTGCTTTTTGGAGCTTATTCTTAAGACCTTGTCTTTTTCGGCTATGTACAATACACCCGACTTATCAACTTCTATATCAAGTATGTCATATGTGACGGGAGGCTTGAAAGCATAGAAGCCTTCGGCTATTGTCCGCGTATTTTCAATAACTGCGCCAACACCCTTCAAGGATCCTTCGCCATTGCCGGAGCAACTGCTGGTTACCGCTGCTTGTAACACGAGCAGCATGACGACAAGCATAGCAATTCTCATTGTTTTTCCCAGGTTTTTCTTATCCATGAATACAAAACCCCTCCCATGCTTTTTTCACCCTATACTTCACTGTATACCTGTTCATACTAAAATCCAGGGGAATCCTATGATTTTAGTACGTCCATGCTTTTAATTATGTAAAAATGTATGAGGTAGCAATATATGTAAGACCAGTATAAGGCCACTATTGCATTGAATTAGTCTTCTGCAATTTCAACATCATGTAGTGTCGAAGTTATCCAGGACCAGCATTATATCCTGTTCAGAATCGTGGTAAGAATGTTATAGCTTTGTATGCTGTTATTCATGCTATTATGTGGCATTATACGTTTTTATATTATAAATATATAATTATTGGATTTATATGCCAAATATTGAAGTGGAAGAAGCATGGGAAAATGGTATAATTACTATTGGAGGTACCAAGAATATTATAGCCATGAAACTGCCAGCTGACTTTTTAAAAAGAATGAAAGAGTTAATGAATGAAAAAGAACACGAGGAATTCGTGTTATCTTTTGACATGCCCAGGTATTATGGGCTAAGGGTTAATACACTGAAGATTGACGTTGAGCAGTTTTTGCATATATCACCCTTCAGGCTGGAAAGGGTTCCGTGGAGCAGGGATGGGTTTTACTATGATGAAGGGGAAAATCCCGGTAAGCACCCCTATTACCATGCAGGGTTATATTATATACAAGAGCCGAGCGCCATGTTCCCGGCGGAGGTACTGGATGCAAGGCCGGGAGAATGCGTCCTTGACCTTTGCGCTGCACCCGGGGGCAAAACCGTGCAAATTGCCGCCGGGATGAAAGGCGAGGGGTTGCTGGTGGCGAATGATTCAAATCCTGGCAGGATAAAGGCCCTGGTAAAGAATATCGAGCTTTGCGGGGTACGAAATGCAATAGTTACAAATGAAACTCCCGGTAGGCTTGCTGCCAGGCTGCCCGGGTATTTTGACAAAATACTGGTGGATGCCCCATGTTCCGGGGAGGGGATGTTTCGCAAGGATGAAAGTGCAATTAGAAGCTGGGAAAGATACAAAAACAAGGATTTTTCCATTGTCCAGGAAGAAATACTGGAGGCAGCCGGTAAAATGCTGAAACCCGGCGGCAGGATCGTCTATTCCACCTGCACTTTTTCACCCGATGAGAATGAAGCGGTGATATCATCTTTCCTGGGCAGGTATGAAGACTATGAGTTGATAGATATTCCCTTGCCGGAAGGCGCGGAGAGGGGGAGGCCCGGATGGGCCGGTGGGGCTGGCAAAGCCGTTAAGGATGAAAGAATGAAAAAGTGCGTGCGTTTTTGGCCCCATAAGGCCAGGGGAGAAGGGCATTTTATCGCCCTTCTGCGTAAAAAAGAGCCGGGAGATGGCCTGGAAAAGGACGGGGAAACGGCCCCGGGTTTTGCTTTGAACTTAGGCAGGAAACAGGGCAATTACCATGCCAGTGCCGGGAAAACCAAGGAGGATTTCCTGGAAGCATTCAATGAATTTGCGGGTGAGAATCTTGACATGGAGATAAGGGGTTACCTGTTATTAACCTGGGATAATTTGTATTGGCTGCCGGTAGAATTACCGGACCTTGACGGCGTAAAAGTGGCCAGGCTTGGCTGGCACCTGGGCAGGTTTAAGAAATCAAGCCCGGGGAGAACAAGCAAAACTGGTAACGTTGATAACATGCTTAAGCATATGTTTGAACCGTCCCATGCCATGGTAATGGCCTTAAAAAAGGAAAATCTCAAGAGGGTCATGGATTTTCCGGCAGGGTCTGTGGAAATAATTAAATACCTAAAAGGAGAAACCTTGCTGGTAGAAGGGGAAAAAGGCTTCATTGGAGTGTGCGTGGATGGGCGCACGGTGGGATGGGCAAAGCAAACGGGAAAAGAAATGAAAAACCTGTATCCCCCGGCATGGAGATTTATCCCCTCGGGAAAAGATGTATTTAATAAATTTAATGAGAATTAGGGTATAGTACCTTCTGCTTCAATGAAACAGGTTAATACAGGTATATTATATACTAATAACCCTGTGCTGGTCATATACGGGCTTGATTTCTTTACCGGGATGTACTATTAAGAAATCATCTTTGTTCCAGTTGCCGTTAATCAAATCATTGATAATTCTCATATCCCCCCCCAAAACCCTGAGGGTTTTATTCTCTTTTTCCGCCAGTGATTTAACCTTGTCCAGGTAACCAAGGTATTCAAACCCGGGGACCAAAA
>JAAZDH010000093.1 GCA_012512865.1 Clostridiaceae bacterium
GAAATAATCATTGCGCTCAGCATTGTACGTTTTGATGATATGCCGGCGTAATCGCACGCATTAGGATTCAGGCCTACAGCTCTTACCCTGAACCCAAAAGATAGTTGATTTAACAACAAATATAAAAACACACTCGCCAGCAAAAAGAACACTATGCCTATATGTAATCTTTTGACAGAAAATATTACTGGCAACCTTACTAACAACCTGGCACTTTGTGGAAACATCTGCCCAGGCTCTCTTAGAGCACCTTGCAACAAAAATTGGGTAAAATATACTGCAACATAATTAAGCAACATCGTAACTACAATTTCATTATACCCACGCCAAATTTTTGCGATCGCAGGTATCATGGCAAACATGATTCCAGCTAGCATCGCCGCCATTATACAAACAATAATATGCATTTCGTCGCTTAGACCATAATTAGTTACACCTATTACCGTGGCCATAATTGCGCCCAATTGCAACTGACCTTCGCAGCCAATGTTAAAAATACCTGCTCGATATGCAATCAATACCGCTAATCCGGTCAGTCCTAAAGGGGTGGTTTTAATAAGAGTGGTGATAAAATTATCTACACTACCAAATGCACCCATGAACAACGCTTTATATGCAACTAGTGGATCAAAACCCCTTATAAGCATTATTAGCGCACCTACAAATATACCTGTAAACACACCTACGACAGGTGAAATTATTTTTTTTGCTGACTCACAAATTTTCATATCTGCTCCCTCATACTAGCAAACATTGTTAATAGCAACATCTTTTGTTCCCCCGGACATCATTAAGCCAATCTGCTCTCTACTGTACTTGCCATTTTTAAAAACATCTACAAATTTTCCCTTATACATAACCGCAATGCGATCGGAAAGTGCGAGAATTTCATCAAGTTCTGTTGATATTAACAGGACAGCTATACCCTTATCACGTTGTTCTAAAATCTTGCTTCGAACATACTCAGTAGCACCTATATCTAACCCTCGTGTTGGCTGAACGGCAATAAGCACATTAGATTGCCTATCTATTTCCCTTGCAAGGATCACTTTCTGCTGATTACCTCCAGATAAAGCTTTGGCTGGAACAGAAGCATTAGGAACCTTGATCTGATATTCACTTATTAGGTTATCAGCATGTCTCCTTATTTCCTTCCAGTTCATTATTCCAAAATGGCAAAATGGAGATTTACTATGTTCCTGTAAAATAAGGTTTTCCATAACTGAAAATTCCATAATAAGTCCTGTTTTTTGCCGATCCTGTGGAATATGGGAAACCTTTTTATCAATAAAATGCTTGGCTTTTTTACCGCTAACATCGTCATCCCCTATTTTGACTTTACCCTGTTTGGCAGGAATCATTCCTGTTAAAACTCCGCTAAGTTCTATCTGGCCGTTACCATCTATACCTGCAATTCCAAGTATTTCTCCTTTGCGCAATTGAACAGTTATTCCATCGATTAGATGCTTTCCGTGTCTGTCCTTAACAACTATATCCTTTATTTCCAAAGCAACATCACCAGGCGCTTTGTCTTTACGAGCTATATCTAAAACCACATCCCTACCTACCATCATATTTGCAAGCTTACGTGGCGATGTATCCTTAACTTCTAAAGACCCAATCATTCTCCCGTTTCGAAGTACAGTAACTCGATCACATATTTCCATGACTTCTTCAAGCTTATGGGTGATCATAATTATGGATTTACCCTCATTTACCAGCCTTCGGATTATACCAAACAGCTGATTCACTTCCTGGGGAGTTAATACAGCTGTAGCCTCATCAAAAATCATTATATCGGCATTTCTGTAAAGAGTTTTAAGTATTTCAACACGCTGCTGCATCCCAACAGTTAGATTTTTAATCTTTTCCTGTGGATCTATATTAAATCTGTAC
>JAAZDH010000094.1 GCA_012512865.1 Clostridiaceae bacterium
CCCCTGTTTTCAAAAATAAATATATATTTTATTTTCTCGTCCTTTCTTAACTCAACGAAACGTTCAACCCATAAATCCACCAGTTTTTTTACATGCTCTACGGAAAGCTCGGGCAAGGTAACGGTATGTTCTGGTGAATAAAGTATCACTTCGCACTTGCCGTAAGCTTCTTTCATTTTGTAAAACCTTGTATGAACCTTGTCCGGTTCGGGAGGGTTTTGCATTAATGCAGGAAAGTCATTATCATACTTTAACACGGTGTAATTATCCGGCACCCTCCCGGAACCAGGGCAAAACGGGCACCAATCCTTGGGCATTTGCGGCCTGTCCTGCCTGTGGGATGCTATTATAACCCAGTCCTTGATTAAAGGATGCCACCTTAACTCAGCCATAATTCACACACCTTCTTTTTAAATTCTTTTTTTCGTATATGCCGGTAATACTTGCAACATGTTTGCAGCATGTGACACCTTCCAGGCTGTTCACCCTGCCCGGTATGTTCCATGCCTTGGTTTTTTACCATATTAAAGCATAATTATATTTTAGCTTATTTTTCCCAATTGTAAATAGGTAAATACTCGATTTGCCCATTATTACTTGTTTTACCTGTTACTATATGTTTTAAAAGTAACTGGTTGATAATAGTGCTAACGCATAAGGATTTAAAATTTGATAAATATGTCGGTTACTGCTAACAATATTATGTACAAAGTGCAAAAGATTATCGTTGAACTCGTTATGCACTTCAAATAATACTTTTTTATACGTATGGTTTTTGATTTTTTTATATATTTTTATATAATAATTAGTGTTCCCTAGAAAATGGGAGGTTTGAGCATTAAAAAATTCGCAACTCAAGAAGGACTGGTGGATATTATTGCCAGGATTACAGATAAATTAGTGGAGAAGGTTATGGGTATGAAAAAAACTTATTTTTTAGAATATAGCCCTTGAAAAATCCAGGATTTTTCGAGAGCAGGCATTATTATATTAAAGTGGGGAGGGGTATAATTATGGATAGATTTATTTACAGGGGTGCAAAGACCAGGGAAATTTCATTTCCCCTGGGAGGCATAGGGACAGGATGCATAAGTCTTTCGGGAAATGGAAGGCTAATAGACTGGGAGATTTTTAACCGGCCCAACAAGGGAAGTTTAAATGGCTTCAGTCATTTTGCCATAAAAGCAGAAGTCAGCGGAAATGTAGTTGATGCACGTGTGTTCAATGGAGATCTTCAACCACCTTATAGCGGGGATTATGGTAAATCCCATTTTCGAGGCTTTGGGTTTGGGCCGGACAGGGGAACCATGGCAGGTGTACCACACTTTGAAGACGTTGAATTCCGGGGTGAATACCCTGTTGCTACTTTAAAGTTTATTGATCCAGGCTTCCCGGCAGAAGTTGAAATGAAAGCTTTTAACCCCTTTATTCCGCTTAATGACAAAGATAGCACCATACCCGGCGCCTTTTTTGAAATCGAGATAACAAACACACAATCACAACCGATCAACTACACAATAGCACTATCGTTAAATAATCCCTTTCCAATAGGCACTTCTGTGAACACTTATAAAAAATTTGAAAATATTCATTTGATTAAATTAGGGACAAATAAATATGAGGAAGATGAACCTGGATTTGGTGATTTGTGCATAGCAACGGATGCCGATTTAGTAAGTTACCAGGAATATTGGTACAGGGGACGGTGGTTTGATAACCTGGGGATTTTTTGGCGGGAATTCACTGCACCGGGTTTACTAAAAAATAGAAAATACCCTGTGGTAATGCAGGGTGAAAATCAATATCCCGGTTCTCATGATATGTGTACACTTGCTGCACATGTAGAAGCAACTCCTGGAGAAAAAAAGGCAATCCTCTTCATTATAACCTGGAATTTCCCCAATTTTCTAAATTACTGGAACCCGGAAAGGTGTGGGTGCGGGGAACCAGGATGCAATTCATCCAGGCAAAAGACATGGAAAAACTATTATGCCACCATATTTCAAAACTCAGAGGCAAGTGCTATATATAGTTTACAGAACTGGAAAAGGCTTTACGAAGAAACCCTTATGTTCAAGGAAGCATTATTTGCGTCAACAATTCCCGGGGAAGCTTTAGAAGCTATTGCGGCAAACATATCAATCCTGAAAACTCCTACCTGCCTGAGGCTTGAAGATGGATCATTTTATGGATTTGAGGGATGCCACTGCGATGAAGGATGCTGCGAAGGCTCATGTACACATGTATGGAATTACGCTTATGCCTTGCCTTTCCTCTTTCCTAAACTGGAGCGATCCATGAGGGACCTTGATTTTAAGTATAATCAACGAGAAGACGGAGGCATGTCTTTCAGGCTTCAACTCCCCCCGGGAAGGGAACGTTCATCATTCAGGCCATGTGCTGACGGGCAATTTGGCGGGGCTATAAAAGCTTATCGAGACTGGAAGATATCAGGCGATACCATCTGGCTTAAGAAAAATTGGAATGCAATAAAAAAATCCATAGAATTTGCCTGGGCCGAAACCAACGAGGATAAATGGGATTTGGACAGGGATGGTGTGCTGGAGGGAAGACAACATCATACACTTGACATGGAGCTTTTCGGGCCTAATTCATGGCTAACCGGTTTTTACCTTGCAGCCCTTAAGGCAGGTGCTGAAATGGCCGAATACCTGGGAGAAAAAGATACCGCCAGGGAATACATGGAATTGTTTCATAAAGGAAGCAAATGGGTGGAGGAGAACCTGTTCAATGGAGAGTATTATCATCAAATTATAGATTTAAAAGATAAGTCCTTGTTAAGCAAATATACAAATAGTTCGTCCTCCCAAGGGGATGATGTGTTTAAAGTCTACTGGAATGATGAAGCGGGGGAAATCAAGTATCAGATTGCGGAGGGGTGCGGGATAGACCAGGTAATTGCCCAGTGGCATGCAAATCTCTGCGGTTTAGGGGATATATTTGATAAACAACATAGAAGAAAAGCCTTGGAATCTATATATAAATATAATTTTAAGAGAAACATGAGGAAATTTTTCAATCCATGCCGGATTTATTCCCTAAACGATGAAGCCGGACTTATCATCTGTGATTGGCCTAAAGGGAAGTATAAGCCGGTTGTTCCGCTGACATACTCTGAAGAAACCATGAATGGTTTTGAATACCAGGCAGCAGTTTTAATGATCCAGGAAGGATTGGTCGAGGAAGGGCTTGAATGTATAAGGGCTATAAGGGATCGATATGATGGTGAAAAGCGTAACCCCTGGAATGAATATGAGTGCGGCAGTAATTACGCGCGTTCGATGGCTAGTTACTCATTGCTTCTTGCGTTTAGCGGGTTTGAATACAATATGGTGAAAGGCATGATCGGGTTTAACCCAATTAAAAATGCTGAACCTGGTTTTTGTACGTTCTGGTCATTGGATCCGGGTTGGGGTACATTCGAGGTTAAAAATGGGCAGGTTAAGCTGGCAGTATTATATGGGAGCCTGGAAATCAATTCGCTTAAATTGCCATTTTTATGTGATAGGAGTATTAGTACTGTAGCCTGCCAGGACAAGAAAATGAACTGTACGTATAAAGAGGGAACAATTAGATTTGAAAATCCTGTATCCTTAGAATCAGGATGCTCTCTTTACATAAAATTTAATTAACAACTGGATTATAATGATTTTTAACTCAATTTCACCCATAATTGCGTAATAACCAGGATGCCCAGAAATATGAACAATATAATGTACAAAATGCAAAAGATTATCATTGAACTTGTTATGCACTTCAAATAACATTTTTTGTGCATGTGGTTTTTGATTTTCCTTTGCGTAAAATTATTGTTCCCTTGAAAATGGAAGCTTTGTACATTGAAAATTTGCAGTTCAGGAAAAACTGCGAGATATAATCAGCAACATTAAAGATTTTTATTTTATTATTGATGGAAGAATACGATAGGTTGGCAGCAAAATTTGATAATGATTATAAGAATATAATCGAGGATCTTAAAAAGTAGTGGGAGCAGAACAGGCATTTATACGACCACTAGTCACCAACACTGAACCTGGTAAGTTTTAAAATATATTTTATATTTAAACACTTAAATAAATTGTTGAATTTAAGGTGTACTGAATGTACTGCAGGAGCATATTCCATAGGCACAGAACTTTTGCCTTAAAAAGTTAATAATTAATTCATGGAATATACTCCTGTAAAATAATGCAATCTATATTTCGCGTTATATTAAAATTTTTATTTATCCAAAAAACTACCAGACAGCAACCATAGCGCTTGTTGCATTGCCAATTGTTGCCATATATCCTTTTGTGCAGAAATATTTTGTTAAAGGAATCATAGCAGGTTCGAT
This sequence comes from Clostridiaceae bacterium, assembly GCA_012512865.1. GTDB lineage: Bacteria > Bacillota > Clostridia > Acetivibrionales > DUMC01 > Ch48. The sequence goes on from JAAZDH010000094.1 coordinate 4,358, forward strand.
AAAGGAATAACTTGTTTGCAGGATAACTTGGTTGAAGGAGGAATTGTTGACCGGGGGCATCCATTTACAACAAAGTACACGTCTTTTTTAAATAACCCTCTATTCCCTATCAGCTTTTCTCCTTATAACAATTTCACTGCCATCCTTGACTGGAGCAGTAAAGCATATGCATGAACCTTGAATGCTTAATCCACCCGCAGGGAAAGCGCTCACAATTTTACCGTCAACAGAAATAATTAAAGCTTCGGGAGTGTAAGCGCACTTTAATACAAACGTCATCTCCCTGCATATAACCTGTTCGGGCAGTCCTTCAATGATGATCTTGTATTTTCCCCATGTTCCCGGGCATTCAATGATTTTCGCATGTTTTCTTAAATACCGGTAATCCACTACATCATCGGGATTTGCAAACCAGCAGTCATATTTACCCTCATCAACGACAGTTTCAAGCCTTTCCCGGTGGTGTTCGTCAGTACAGTCTTTATAGTCGTGTACAGCCTTTTCAAGGGGGCAATGTGCATAATCTATTATCCATCCCTTGTATTTTCTTGCCTGGTGAATGCGCCTGTACGCATCAAAGGTGCTATGATATACATCACTCATCCTCTCATGCAGGGGCACCCTGTTTATCCAGAAAAGGTCACCGGCATCCGGGTAGTTAAGATCGTCTGTAATGCTCATTCCTGCTATATAACCGTATTCTTTTGCCTTGTTTATTACTTCCGGTGTCAGGTTGTGATTATTCCCGGGGGCCGTATAAATGGTTACCCTTCTTCCTATAACCCTTTCAAGTTCTTTCTTGGCTTGAAGTAGCTCCCTTTCAGGGTTTTGCATCACCATTACGTGGCTCCATGAATGGCAGCCTACCCCCCAGCCCCTTGACATTACATCAAGCAATTCATCCCTATCCATGTGTTTCATGCCATTAAACGAACTTGCCCCCAGGTTTCTTATTTTACCAATATGCCCCGATACCACCTCAACATGCCCTGGAATGCCTAACCTGTCATGCGTAGGTATCACGTACTTGTAAAGGTCGGATAAGGCTTCATCATAGGTAATCGAATATACCCAATCCTTGCCGTACTTCCACAAGGCTGTTGATAGTTCCAGTTTATTTTTATCTTTCATGGTAAATGTTTTCCTCCCCTTACACACTCCCTGCATTTTCCCTATATTTTTCCTCTATATCAAGATTCGAAGAATTGTTGTGAGTTTGCCAGGGTGCTATACATTTCGTATATGTTCTCCCATGTCCCTGGATATTACCCTTTATCACCTATAAATCTTTACTTTCACTACGATTATTTTCTATAATGCATTTCAGCCACGGCTTTTACAATCTGGTAAACCGTCTCACAGTCTTCCTCGGTATATTTTTCACAAATTGTCGACCATCTAATCCAATTATCAAGGTACTTTTTCGCATTAGGGCACGTATCGCCGCCATATCTATATTCACGCGAAGCAGGAGGCATTGAATAAGGATATATTTTTTTACCTGCATACTCCTGGAGGAAAGTACATGCCTCCGGCATGAGGTAATAACGGCCTATACCTGCGCCGGTAATGCCGAGTTTCTCGCATTCCTTGCTAAAAACGTCAGCCGTGCAATCAAAAACATTAGGATCTATTCTAAAGCCCATCATCCAGCAAGACCATACTTCCTGGTACCCAGGAATTTTTTCGCAAATAATACCCGGTATTGTTTCCAGTTTTTCGGCAATTAACCTGGCCGCCCTGTCTCTTTTTGCCACGTTGTCAGGCAGGATTTCCAGTTGGGCCAGGTTTATGGCAGCAGTACAATTAGGCATGCGTATGGCGCTGCCGGGCACGGTATGCAAACGTCCAAATCCTTCCTTCATTTCCGCTCCCCTGCTCTGGCAGCGGAATTTCGCATAGCTGGCTATGGTCTCGTTATTTGTAATAAAGCATCCTCCAATATCTGAACCCATTGTTTTTTCTCCATCAAAAGAAAAGGCCCCCACATCCCCTATTGTTCCTGCAAGCTGCCCTTTATAGGTGCTGGCTATAGACTGGCAGGCATCTTCAATGACAAGCAGATTATGCTTCCTGGCCAATTCCACTATCGGGTCCATGTCACACATCAAGCCCATCTTGTGTACAACTACAATAGCCCTGGTCCTGTCCGTAATACATGGTTCAATTGTTTCCGCGCTTACATTTATGCTGCCAGGGGCAGTGTCCGCAAACACGGGGATGCAATTATTCTTAATAAAACCCATAATAGTCCCGTAATCGGTGACAGGACTAAATATTACTTCATCACCCGGGTTAAAGTTAAGAGCTTCTGCAAGGGCTAAAATTGCATTTGAACAGCCGGGAGCGGAAATGCAGTATTTTACTCCCATGACCTTGCAAAATTCCCTCTCAAAGCGGCTTACCATATCAACTGTAAGGCCGTTGTCAATTATTTCTTTTAAATAGTTAATCGCATTTGGTCCAACTATCCTGGGATATAGGGACGGAAGCTTTCCTTTCATATCCTTGTATGCGGCAAAACCAAACTTTGCACTATTTTTCGCGTTCATATTTTAATCCTCCATTTTATTTTAGTTATTTATTTATTTCGTTGTAAAATCTTGTCATCTTATTACTTCTTTTGCTTTCGCACTTAGTCGGTACATCTTTATCTTTATTTATTTAAATCATCAATTTATCTTGATTAATTTACTGCCTTCTTCTTCACCTTCACCTTTATATTAATACAATTAACACTTGATTACCTCATAATAAATTGCTTTAAATGTATACGTTATTGCTTAATGTTTGCATCTTTTATAACGTGGATATACCCGTCGTCCGCCGCTAAAACAATCACACTTTTTCCGCTGTTATAAATATCACCTATTGCTATTGAAGAAATGGAAGCCCCGATGTCTGCAATCCATAACAGGCGTTCCTGCCCCCCGGGCAAATCCCTGTCACTTCTTAAAGCTGCTACATACCCGGTATTTGTGGATACAATAAACTCCACTTTGCCATCTCCATCGATATCGCAGGAAAGTATATTTTTTACGGTAACATTTACCCCTCCGAAAAGCTCCTTCATATCATATTGCCATAGCAGTTTTCCGTGCCTTCCATTATACGCACGGAAGCTCCCCCTCTGCTCCATGTCGCCTGAAGTATATTGGATGCCGACCACCCCAAGTATCTCACCATCTATTTCAACCGGTGCAATACCCTGGTCCCGGTACATTAAATCATTAGGGTTGCTTACAACCAGGTCCCAAAGCGGGAATGTTTTCTGAGTAACCCTTGTCATTTTCATATTTCCTGCAAAAACTGAAACACTATTAAAGCCCGCACCGAAGAAAAAGTCCTTATCCCCGTTTCCATTCAAGTCAAAAATATACGGGGTTGAATAATAAATCCTGCAGCGCTCTGCACTCACCTGGGCTACGTAGGTATCAAGGGTATACTGGTTGCCCCCGGTATTTTTAATTCGCATGAAAGCTTCCAGGGATACAAAATAAACCTCGTTTTTCCCGTCGCCATCCATATCTGCAAGAGCATATTTTCCCGGTTGGGCAAGGGTTGCACGGTCAATTATGTTTCCCCCTGCATGCACATATCCTATTTTGGTCGTGGCAGGCGTAACATAAGCAAGGGTTTTTGAAGCTCCATCAATTATAGCCGTTCTGCCAAGGGGATAAGTATTTTGCAATCCTGCAATAATATCGGGAACACCGTCACCCGTGACATCCCCGGCAATAAAACTCCTGATATTGGTAAAACCTAACGGCTTGCCTGATAAATCCTTGTCAATGTAATATGACCATAATTCATTGCCGTTAGCCTCCATTATCCTAAATCCAGGATTGTTGCCCTGGGATGATTTTACAACAATCTCGTAATCCCCGTCACTGTTCATATCTGCAAGAACTGGTTCGGTGCCCTCAAAATCGTTTCTTAGTTTTAATTCTCCCTCACGGGTAACATCATATATGTTTATCATGCCATCTAGAGAAATTACAAGGGAGTTTTTGCCATTTCCATGTACATCACCTATAAGAATATTTGTGTTTAACGGACCTCCACAGTTGTAATTCCATAACTCGTTACCGTTATTATCAATACTGTACATTGTACCTTTTGAGTCGGAAGTTACAAACCTCGTGTTTCCATTCTTATCCTTGAAATCCGCAATAATATTTTTCCCCTTTGTATCTATGACACCAATGCTTTCAACCTTTCCTTCACCCGAAAAACTCAAAATCTCATACTTCCCGTTTTTGAATCCCAAAAGCTCGTTTACTCCATCATTATCAAAATCAAGGGTATAAAGCTTGTATTCACCGGAATAACTGGCCGGACTTATGTTTCCGGGCATGTTTACCAGTTTCTTGGGCAATGAATATGGCAGTGTATATACTTTTTTAAAATTTCCGTATTCATCAAAAGTAAACACTTCATATGCAGAAGGTTCGGCGGGGTTGGCAGTATTTTCCCTGGATAAGAAAAATAGCGGGTTCCCGTTACCCACATTCTCTACGGCCCACAGGTAATAACCTTCCAATACCACATTTTCGGGGTCGTTATAGTTTTGCGCATTAATAATTTTAAAACTCCATGTGCCTGTGGCAGAGCCGTCAACATACTCAAAAACGCCATAAACCAGGTGCGGCTGCCCATCTCCCCTGGCATCCGTAACAGCATCATTTACCGCTCTTAAAATAACGCATTTGCCGTCTTCCCCGGGTTGGCCGGAATAGCCGTAGTACTTATCCCACATTTTCGTGATGTTACCATTCGAATGTCCTTTCATAACTCCCACGTGCATTGATACTCCATCCGCAACAATAACCCCGTCAGGAATCCCGTCCCGGTTTACATCCGTCATGGTAAAATAACCGTAAAAGCGTCCATTATCCGCACCTTCGGGGATATATTCAACCGTTGCAATCGGGCTTGTGCCCAGGCCTTCCTTGCTGGAAAATGTTTTTGCGTCATATATGCTGACCCCTTCATACCTGACAAGAACAAATTCATCATACCCGTCGTTGTTCGTATCTGCATATAACAAGCCGGGGTAAAAAGCTTCCACCTGGTACATGCTTCCATCAATGGTGTTTATTCTTTTTGCAATAAACATGCCATTATCATTGCCAAATTTGTAAACATAAAGAACTGTATTGCTATATATCCATATTATAGCTTCCTTGCACCCGTCTTTATCAAAATCATGCAGAAGAAATCGCGGCCGGGATACCTGGTCTTGAAAGTCTTCCTTGAACAATACCTCACCCGTGTGTGCGTCCAGTATCACCAGCTGCTTTTCACCAAAAACAACCACCTCTTTTTTCCCGTTATTATCCAGGTCTTCAACACTATAAATGGTTTTTGCCAGTATAAATTTGCTCGTCCATAGGATATTTCCTTCCTGGTTCACGGCAACAACCTTTCCTGAATCCAAGAAGAACATCTCTTCTTCGCCATCTCCTTCCAGGTCCTCAAAAACCGGCTGCCCCGTCACAACACCTTTCAAGAAAATTTCCTTGGTATGTACCGGTTCTATTATTGCCCCTGGAAGCATTTGTAACCCGGTATTGGCGACGTCACCCCTCCACGCTGCCCATGACCCTTGCGGGGGTATTTTTTCACCTTCTCCCAGCCTGATAACAAGACAGCTGCCAAGTAAAACCGGCATGGTCAAAAATATAACCAAAAGGAGACTTACAACAGCTATCCGTTTAAGTTGTACAATTCGTGCAATACGTTTAGCGTGCTTAGTAAACAAGGTATTTGACATATTTAACATGTTTGGCATTTCAACCTTCTTTCCTTTTATTTATTGTTTAAACCGGCAAGTCACGGAACCATACCTTGTTTCAACGTAACTTTTTCACCATGCAAGAACCATCCCCGTCTCACTCTTGCCTCATCTTCCGGCGAGCAAGGATTGGGCCAATATTATTTCTGCAACCTCCATGGTTTTTAAGGCATCCTGGAAGCAGGATCCCGGCTGTGTTCCATTCTTGCAGCATTCTATAAACTCCCTGCATTTTGCCAGTACACCGGTGTACACAAACATCTTATCGCTTCCGGCAACTTCCCTGGCATCATAAACTACAGGCTCCAGGTTCCCATCGGCATACAAGTACCCTTTCTCTTCAAGCTCGGCTTCAACATATATGCCCGGTGCATGCATTTCCACGGCAAATATTCTCTTCCCGCTCGACCAGCTGTTAACAAGGATTCCAACGGATTGATTGTCAAAATAAAGGGTGGCGGAAATGAAATTGATATCCGGTGTCTGTACACGCTTTGTATAACTTTCCACCTTTACTACTTCTCCGCCGCAAATCCACCTCAAGGTATCTATTGAATGGACGCAGTCATCCATCATGTGATCCCTTGCCCCAAGAAAAGGGCTTATATTGCACTTGTAAAATTTACAAACGGCATGTACTATATTGCCTCGTTTCAGGCATTCTTCGCGCAATTTGACCGCCATTGGCGTGCTGCGCCTTTGAAAAGCCACCTGCGTAATGCAGCTTTTTTTCTCTGCCATGCAGGTCAATGCCCTTGCCTGGTGCATGGTCAATCCCAGCGGTTTTTCAATAAATAAATTCATCCCCTCTCCCAGGCACCACATCCATACATCATACATTATGTGGGGCTGGCCAATTGCGAATACAGTATCAGGCTTGATATCGCTAATCATGTTCCTGTAGTCGAATATGTCCTTGCCATATCTCTTGCCAATGCCATACCTGTCAGCAACCTTGTTCAACCTTTCCTGGTCCGTGTCACAAGCTGCTGCAATCTCCACGTCTTCCATTGATGCAAGGGATGGGTATATTACCGAGCTTGCCCTTCCACCCGCACCAATTACAACAACTCTAAATTTTTTATCCATTTTTCCATTCTCCCCCGGTTTACAATTTGCGGTTTATTGCGTTTTCCCAATTTTAGCCCGTTTGGCCAAAAAGGGATTTTAAGTATGTTAAATCCTGGACAACATAGGCATCAACATTTGCTTTATCGCTGTATTCGGCGGTAAGGCAAGCTACCCCTTCATATCCCCTCTTCTTCAGGTACCCTACTGCCCTCGACCAGGAGCAAAGTCCATGGGGACCCGTGGTAAAGTATCTTTCCCACTTCGCCTCCCCGGGCTCGGGTCCGTTAACTCTCCTGTAAAAAGCGTTCTTGAAATTTACCATGCAAAGATGTGACCATGCAATATCAAGCGCCTGCTCGGGCTCCTCACCAGCAAGCCCGCTATGAGCAGCATCCCAGACTATGCCTATGTGTTTTGGATCAAAGTTTTCCACTAAATGCAGCATTTCCATCGTACTTGAAACCATAAATCCAAAATGATGCTGAAATCCTATTTTTACCCCGTATTTTTCACATAAGGGAGCTAATTTTTCAAATCGTTGCTTTAACTTCTTTTCCGATTCCATGTACCCTAGTTCTTTATCAATACCTGCCATGATTCTAATTATCGGGACCCCTGCCGCTTCACATGCTGCAAATACGTATTCATCCGTGGTAGCGGCAACACTAAATATTTTCACCCCATGCTCGCCAAGTGCCTTTGCCATGACAGGCAAGTCCCTTTCAGCGTTTTGCGGCTCAACCTGGTAACCTTCCCTTAAAGGGAATTCAATTCCGTCAAAGCCAAGTCCCTTTACAAACCTGGCCAATTCCTCCATGGACATGTTTTTCCATGGTTTCGTGAAAACCGAGTATAAAACTTTTCCTCCCATTTACATATCACCTTTCATACAAGTTTTTCTGTTACGACTGCTTGTTGTGCTTCTTTTTTACATTATTCTTTGCATTATTCCGAGAAAGCTCGCTGCTATTTTTCACATTGCTATTTTTCATAAATAACCGGGTTTTTTAGCTTCCATTTCTTCTCATCATCTTTTTGGCAAATCCGGCCATAAAGTTCCGGCCTTCTCATGCCCAGGAAGCATTCTTTTAATGTCGGCATCTCGGCCTTTAGTTCTCCTGTTACCCAGTATTCAAATAATTGATCCAGGTCCACGGTGGCGATGGCGTACCCGGGTATGTGGCTTGTATCCGCGCGGGTCCTGCCATAAGGGTCTACCACCCTCGAGTGTCCCGGGTGCTTTCCCGCAAGATATGGAACCTGTACAAAATGACTGGTTACAACGTAGTACTGGTTATCAATAGCCCTCGCATTTACAAGGCTCTCGCAAAAATTTCCCGTGTAGTCCATCCAGGCGGCAGGGTGTGCTACAATATCCACACCATTTAGAGCCATAATTGTCCACATTTCCGGGTAATGTATATCCATGCATATGGCAATTCCCAGCCTGCCGATATCTAAGTCAAACACCGTAAATTCGCTGCCCGGGGTAAAAAATACCCTCTCCCCGGGAGCAAGATGAACCTTCCTATACTTTCCCACGTAATCCCCTTTCCTGTCCAATACAACAGCCGAATTATAAAACTTGTCGCCTTCAACTTCAGCTATCCCGAAAACCAGGTTGCTGTTAATTCTCCTTGCCAATTCGGACATCTTGCGCTGCAGGGGAGCATCCATGTCAGGGATTCTCTCGGCGGTTTTACGCTTCATATCATAATCTAACTGTGCATGTGCAAAGTATTCGGGTAAAACCACCAAGTCAGGTTTTTCATCCGCTGCCCTGGCCAGTATTTTTTCTGCGCTTTCCACCATGTAATTAAAATACTCCAAGCCTGACAGCTTTTGATTGAGAATCATGGAAGTGGTACCCAATCTCACTTTTCTGCTCACGGGTAAGTATCTCCTTCCTAAAATAGGATAGCATTCAAGTATATAGCTGTTTAACAGTCTTTTAACGCCAAAAAACCAACTGGCCATACTTGGTTTAGCCAGTTGAAAAAATACAAGGATTAATAATTGGTCCAGTGAGGGGCTTGAGGCCCCTCACTGGCATCCCTGCCAGGTTGATATTGCCTTTACTGGCCGTAGTATTCATCCAAGGCTTTTTGCCACAAATCATTGATGCTATTTAATTTTACGGTCGGAGTCTCAGCCAGGCCGTAGATATCTCCCCTTATTGATGCCACTGTATCGGCAAACCCCGGTATTACAGTGAAGAAGTCATTTATCTTCGGCAAGGTATCAAGATAGTAGTATACCCTTGTATCTTCCACGGTTCTGCAAGACCAGGTCATCCATACGCCTGTTTTCTGGTAGGTAGCCACAGCATTTTCATGCTCGCCGTACGGATCTTCGCCAAGATTCCCGGAGAATGCATTGAGGTAGTGCTCAAGGAATTTTCCAACTATCGGCTTCCTGTCCTCGGGCACGCTACTAGGTATATACCAGGCATGGGAACCAAAAGTCATGATATTAACGTATTCATCTGCATTAGGACCCTTGGGAGCCGGTAGCAGCATCATGTTATCCCCGACGGAATTAAGCCATCCCTGGTTGGTTGCCTGCATTATGTTGGAAATGACAAATCCCTGCTTGTTATCCCTGAAGTTGGAGTAGGCGTTTGCATCCAATACTGCTATTCCTGCTACTGCATTATCATACAAGAAGTTATAAGCATCCAGGTATTCCTTGTCAAGCAAGCCTGAAACATACTTGTTGCCCTGCTTTTTGACGG
>JAAZDH010000010.1 GCA_012512865.1 Clostridiaceae bacterium
CCGAACTGAGGAAAATCGCCATTGAAACCGGGAAAAGACTGGGGCTTGCAATCCATGAAAAAGGAACCGTAGTTGTTATCCAGGGTCCCAGGTTTTCAACCGTTGCTGAAAGCCGCTGGTTCAGCAGCATGGGTTGGGAAGTGATAAACATGACCCAATACCCGGAATGCTACCTGGCAAAAGAATTAGGCATATGCTATGCAAATATAGCATTGATAACTGACTATGATGCAGGGCTTGAGGGCCGGGACGACATAAAGCCGGTCACCCATGAAGAAGTTCTCAAGGTATTTGAAGCAAGTATCGAGAACGTGAAAAAAATGCTCTTTGAAATAATAGGAAACATTGATTTGGGCCAATGGAACTGCAAGTGTTGTGAATTATAAGGGTAAATGAAGCAAAAAGCTGTGAAGTATGAAGTATAATGATGTAAAGCATATCGGGACATTAAGCAAAAGGTAATACGTAGCATAAGGAGGCCTCCCCCATGAAGCCCTTGGAGTTCAAGAAAAAGGAAAAGACCCTTAAGTTAATTGACCAGACAAAACTTCCCCTGGAAATAACCTGGGTTGAGTGTAAAACCTATGAAGACGTTGCGAAGGCTATAAAAGACATGATTGTAAGGGGCGCACCCGCCATTGGCATATCGGCTGCATACGGCATAGCGATTGGCGCCCTTGCAATCAATACCAGTTCTGCAAATATCTTTTTTAACGAGCTGGGTATAATCTGCAAAACGATTAAAAACACGCGGCCAACTGCCGTTAACTTATTCTGGGCCGTTGAAAGGATATGGGAAAAAGCGGTTTCAAATAAAGACAAGCCAATAAGCAAAATAAAGGATATAATTCTAAACGAGGCAATCCTCATGGAACAGGAGGATACCACTATTAACCGGGAAATCGGGCGCCACGGTAACCCATTAATCATGGAAGGGTGGACAATTCTCACCCATTGCAACGCCGGTGCCCTTGCAACAAGTGACTATGGGACGGCACTTGGCGTTATCAGGGCAGCCCATGAATCAGGTAAAAACATCCGTGTGTTTGCGGATGAAACAAGGCCATACCTGCAAGGTGCCCGTTTGACCGCCTGGGAACTAATGGAATACAAGATACCAGTTACCCTCATATGCGACAACATGGCCGGTCATTTTATGAAGGAAGGATTAATCAACTGCGTGATTGTTGGGGCAGACAGGATAGCCTTAAACGGAGATACGGCAAATAAAATAGGCACCTACTCCCTGTCCGTTCTTGCAAGAGAGAACAACATACCATTTTATGTTGCAGCTCCCGTCTCAACAATAGATTTCTCGATTGAAAGCGGTGACAGGATACCCATAGAAGAAAGAGAATCTGAAGAAATAACCCACATAAAAGGGATACAAATCGCTCCCAGGGGGGTTATGGTCAGGAACCCTGCTTTTGATGTTACACCCAACAGGTATATCACTGCCATAATAACAGAAAAAGGTGTGATTTACCCGCCTTACGATGTAAACCTGCCAAGGCTTAAACTATAACAACTACCCGGCCATAAACACTACATCTCCCAGTTCCGCTCCTGCCGCCCTGCCGATCTCGCCGCACTTGACCTTCAGGAGGAAATAAATCCTGCCTTTTACTGCTTCTTCACTTTCAAGGGACTCGTAGTTGGCCTGTCCCTTTGATAAAATCAATTCAGCGGTCTTGAGCCTGTTTAAAAAAGTCTCGGGTACCCGCTTCAAGCTTATGCCCAGGAAATTGCTTCCCGTAGTTATTAGCTCCGCTACCTTGTCCATGCCGACATATACTGCATCCTGCATGGTGGCATCGTTTAAAACAGGCCCCTCCTTGACCGCAAATATAACCTTTTTTCCCCTTCGGACCAGTTCCTCAACCAGTATCTTATCAAACACGATTTCCCCGGCATTATCACCCAGGAACAACACTTCTTTTGTATCCTGCAGCTTCTTCTTAAATCTCTCGTAGTCATCCTTGGAAAACCCGGTTTCCAGGCTGTGCTGCAAAGCTGCATCTATATCATAGCTCCTGTTTATCCCAAGGTCTATAATATTGCCGGCCACCGCCACTTTCAAAGCATGGTATAGGCTATCCTCCGAGTTCTTCACGATTTCTTTAAGCCTGGGATAAAGCGAAAGGGCCAAATCGTTTGATTCCTTCTTGGCTTTCTCAAAGGGATCTTTAACCCCGGTCATTTCATATGCTTTCAAGATTGCCATTGATGAATTCTCCGCTGGAGTATCATTTCGATCAAATCCTTTCACGTAATCCATCAATTCATAAATAACCCTGTACTGGGTATTCTCGTCCACCCCGGCGTTATTCATGCAGGTAACAACTTGCTTCAAGTAACAGTGTACACAATCTATGTAGGACCTCATATTCCTTCCCTTTCTAAGTAATATATCTACACTTCTTTCTATTTTATCGCATGCATTTCATGCTTTTATACTTTACCATAAAATCTTTGAGTTTTCCAGTGTCAATAGAGAATGGTATCCTCCATCCCGCCAGTAACGGGGAAAACAGTCCTGTCTCAGTATTTACGGACAGGAGGTTGTCCAGTTTTAACTAGCCCAAATATGTGTTATAATATGATTGTTCGATTGTGCTATAATAGGCTAGCTTTAATTGTATGATATTCAATCAATTTTAACGAAAGCGGAGGGTAACAAAAGACAAGGATGAAGTTCCGATTTGTGCTGGCAATAATTGCGGCAAAAGCTGCCATAATATTTTTAAGGATGATAAACTACGGCGGAACCAGCTTGCCCGGGAAAATTGCCCTTCTCATCTATCCCGGCATATTAAAAGAACTTTCCAGCTCATTCAAGGTGATTGCGATTACCGGCACAAACGGGAAAACTACAACTTCCCGGGTGATTGCACAGATGTTGAAGGAAAACGGGATTGGTTATATTGCCAATAAATCGGGTGCCAACTTGTTAAACGGGATAACGACAACATTTATTGAAGCTGTAAATATAAAGGGGACAAGCAACGTTTCAACAGCCCTCCTGGAAATGGATGAAGCTGCATTTAACAAGATTATAGAGCATCTTGAACCGCACGTGACCGTGGTAACCAATTTTTTCCGTGACCAGCTGGACCGTTACGGGGAAGTCTACAGCACCCTAAATAGCGTCCTTACAGGCATACGAAAAACTCCCGGTTCCGCCCTTGTCTTAAATGCTGATGATTCCCTTTGCGCAAGCCTTGGAAAGGATTCGGGCAACAAGGTTGTTTATTATGGTTTTTCCCCTTCTGCCTGGAACAGCACGGAAAACACATTAAACAACGACGCAGCCTTCTGCCTTTACTGTAAAGCCCCGTATGATTATGAAAACCGTGTATACGGGCATCTGGGCGGGTTTATTTGCCGGGATTGCGGTTACAGGCATCCTGGATCCACGGTAACATGTACCGGCATAGAAGAGCTCAATGCAAATCACAGCCGCGTAAAACTTGACCTCGATGGAACCACAGTTGATACAGTTATCAACCTGCCAGCCATCTACAACATTTACAACGCCCTTGCAGGATGCGCTTGCGGCATTGCCATGGGATTTTCCCATGACAGCATAATAAAAGCATTAAGTGAATTTGAGCCCGGCTTCGGGAGAATGGAAAAAATAAAAAAAGATGACAAATCCATACGGGTTATTCTCATAAAGAATCCAACCGGTTTTAACCAAGTATTGGATTATATTCTAAATGAAAACAATGACGAAAATAAAAGCTTTAACATTGCATTCCTCATTAATGACAATGCGGCAGACGGGAGGGATATCTCCTGGCTATGGGATGTAAATATCGAAAAACTGGGGAAAATATATGACAAGATAATAACTGCCTATGTTTCCGGCACAAGGGGGCCTGACATGGCAGTACGGTTAAAATACGCGGATTTTGACACTAAAAAAATCAAGCATGTCGAAGATTATAACAGGATTATTAATGAAGCCCTGGAAACAACCCCGGGAAACGGCACCTTTTACATTTTGCCCACGTATACGGCCATGCTTGATATAAGGTACATACTAAAAAATAAATTCAAGTTGAAGGAGTTTTGGGAGTAGCGGCATGGATAACACGTATAATACGTATAACACGCATAGCACGCATAACACGTATAGCGCATATACCATAAACATATGTTATCTTTACCCTGACTTGCTGAATTCATACGGTGACAGGGGAAATGTAATAGCTTTAAAAAAGCGCTGTGAATGGCGCAATATACAAGTTAACATCCATAATATCTCGATTGGTGACGATTTCGTTCCCGGGAATTATGATATCATATTCCTCGGCGGGGGCCAGGATTACGAGCAGGAAATCATAAAAGAAGATCTTCTTGCCTGCAAGGGTGGTCAAATCAAGAATGCCATTGAGCAAGGCAAGGTTTTTCTATGCATATGCGGCGGGTACCAGCTCCTTGGTAAGTACTACAGGACATGGGACGGCAGGGAAATGGGATTTTTGGGCGCCCTTGACATATATACAATAGGACACAAAAAACGCATGATAGGCAACCTGGCATTCAAATGTGATTTCCTCCTTTCTGAAAAAAACCCGGGGGGCATAGTGGTAGGTTTTGAAAACCATTCCGGGAAAACATACCTAGGACCTGGGGTAAAACCGCTCGGCAAGGTAATAAAGGGCCATGGCAATAACGGTGAAGACGGTTTCGAGGGAGCGGTTTACAAGAATACCTACTGTTCATATTCCCACGGGAGTTTGCTTCCCAAAAATCCCATGTTTACAGATCACTTGATATCACTTGCACTAAAACAAAAATACAATGATTTCGACTGCCTTGAAAAACTGGATGATTCCATTGAAATGAATGCACTCTTCAAAACTTACCGCAAGGTTTGCAAGAATCTACGTAACTTTTATAGCTTTCCACTTGCCTGAATTAAACCTCATAAGTATTAAGAAAGAACGGATAATTTGATCTACTAAAAATGCAAGCCATGCTCCCATAAGGTCCAGGTTTAATACATAAACGCCTAGCATTGCTAAACCCGGACGTACCAGCACCACGGTTATAAAAGATATAATGGCGGTTGCCCTTGTATCTCCCGCTCCCCTTAATGCACCGGCTAATATAAACTGGGAAGACTGGAAGGGCTGGATTATGGCTATCAACATCATTATCTTTGCCCCCTCTTCTATAACCGTAATATCATCAGTATACAGGGCAATGATATCCTTCCCGAATAGTAAAAATACTACTCCCATCACAATGGATATTGTCATCCCCAGCCGCCTGGTGCGCCTGCAGTATGCCTGTGCCATGTCCGGCCGTTTCTTGCCAAGGCTTTGACCCATTAACGATGTTGACGATACCGCAAAGGCCTGGCCATTCATAAACGACAAGGAATGAATGCTTAAGCATACTTGGTGCGTTGCAAAGGCAATAGTTCCAAGGGACGCTACAATTTTTGAATATGCTATCATACCTGCTCTCATCAGCAGTTGCTCTATCATTGCCGGGATACCTATGTAGAAAATATTTCTTATGGCCTCCAGGTGAGGTATAAAACCGTCATTCAAGCGCAGGTGCAAGTATCGCCTTCCCCTTAATATGACTGCCAATGCCAGTATAAAGGCAACACATTGACCAATAACCGTTGCAAGCGAAGCTCCTGCAACTTCCATCCTTGGGAATCCAAAATGCCCGTAGATTAATGCATAATTAAATATAACATTAACCACGTTTGCAACCAGGTTATACAGCATTGCCGTCCTTGAATCCCCTACTCCGCGCAATGCCGCGGTTATCGTGGTGGTAAGCGCCATTACCACGAACCCCAGCATTTGTATTTTTAAATAAATGGTTCCCCCGGCCAGGGTTTCGGCATCAGCCGCTCCCATGAACCGAATAAGCTGCTCTGAGAATATATATCCTATGAAAGACGAAACAAGGGATAAAAAAAACGTGAGAAGCAAGGCTTGTCGAAGAACCAAGTTGGCCTTTCCTTGTTCCCCGGCCCCCTTGTACCTGGCCACCAGGGCGGTAGCTCCTACATTCATGGCCATAAACATGGTCATAAGAAGAAATTTTGGTTGGGTCGACAGCCCAACCGAGGTTATTGCCCATGGCCCCAGTTTTCCTACCATCATCATGTCAACCATTGACGTTAATTGAGTTAAAATCAATTCCACGAAAGATGGCCATGCAATATGTACTATATCCTTGTAAAGCATCCCGGAACTTATATCATCCGGCAGTTGACCGCTAACACGTTCATACTTTCCGCAAGCATACTCATCGTCATCCCCCGCCTTTACCAGGTCAAGGGCCAGCTTTATTGAAGCCTGCTCCTCCCGATTCTTGCGGGAAATGATGCCCCGTATTTTTTCTTCAATCAGCTGTTTCAATTGTATATGTACACATCCTTTGCACAAAGAAACCAGTCCAGCAAATCTTGGTACATTATTGGTTAATCTTGGTTTAATATTTTGTTTTAATATTTTGTTTAGTAAATAAATATTAACATTATTTATAGTATCATATAAAAACATAAAAGTCTATTATATAAAATCCTGTTTACCGCATGTTAACCGTAGATGATAACTTTAAATAATATAAAGAAAGGAAACACCGAAAATCCGCTTACTTATCAAATTCATACAGTGTTTCCTTATTTCTTGAAAAGATAATTGTACGTCCCCGTGCGGGAAAGAGTTAATACAAGAACATTCCCATCAATGCGGTAGATAAGCAACCAATTGGGCTGAATGTGACATTCCCGATGCCCAACCCAGTTTCCAAATAAAGCATGCTTTTATGACAGGATTTCAGTCAAGATGCTCATTACAAGTTTCTCATCATCAACAAAATGCCTTTCCACCATGCCGATTTTACACGGCAATATGAATAGCAGCCTGTTACCTTTTGCCTTTTTATCGTACAGCATTTTTTCGTAAACAGCTCCAGGGCTGATACCTTTCAACTCCGTTGGAAGGCCTGCCCTCCTTAATAAACTTATTACATCATCAGCCATCTCCCCGGAAACCATTCCCATGCGGCAGGCCATTTTGAAAACCCCCGCCATGCCGATAGAAACACATTCCCCGTGTAAAAGCCCGAATCCTGATACGCTTTCTATTGCATGACCGATGGTATGCCCAAAATTAAGTATCACCCTGAATCCGCTTTCTTCCTTCTCGTCTTTTTTCACCACGCTGCCCTTAATGCTGCAATTTTTCCATATAACATACTTCATTACATCTTCCTTGTATTCGAAGATATCATCCAGCTTTTCCCTTATAAAGGTATAAAATTCTTCGTCCAAAATAAGGCCGTGTTTAATGACTTCGGCCATCCCTGACCTAAGCTCCCTTATGGGGATAGTTTTTAGCGCATTTACGTTTATATAAACCAGTCTCGGCTGGTAAAAGGTGCCAATGATATTCTTTATGCCTTCAAAATCCACCCCGGTTTTTCCACCCACGCTGCTGTCTATCTGGGCAAGCAGGGTTGTGGGAACCTGTACGAAATTAACCCCCCTTAAGTAGGTGGAGGCGGCAAATCCCGTTATATCTCCCACAACACCCCCTCCAAGAGCTATAAGGGTGGACTTTCTATCAAGTCTTAAGCTTATTAAATACTTGTATATATCCTCCACTGTTTTTAAATTCTTGCTTTCCTCCCCCGGGGCAAGCACATATTTATACACCTTGTATCCCGCATCCTCAAGAATTTTCATAAAACTATCTCCGTAAAAACGATCAACATTTTCATCGGTTATGACAACAATACTTTGCCCCGGGCCTATACCCGCCTTCTCCAGGCAGAAAACAATCCTGTCAAAATCCGGCTCAATATGGATATTATAACTCCTCTCACCCAGATTCACGGTTAAGCAACCTGTTTCTTTCAATATCTACACTCCATTCTTAGCACTGCAAATCCGGCCTTCTCGCTGTTGATGTCCCACTCCTTGGAGTATGCTTCGCCGGGGAATTCGCCCCCGCTTATTTCATTTGCGAGCACCTCGTCCGAAATGACATCCCTGTTCCTGGTGATTATGCCTTCTATTCGTTCGTTTCCCTTGTAAAACAGCTTTATCCTGTCCTCTACTTCAAATCCTGCTTCTTTTCTCATTGTTTGAACCTTGCTGATTATTTCCCTTACAAATCCTTCTTCTATAAGCTCGGGCGTAAGGTTTGCATCCAGGACCACGGTAATTGGGCCGTCGCTCACGGATACAAAGCTTTCTTTCTCTGTTACCTCCACGAGCACATCACTTTCCGCAAGCTCAACCCTATTTCCATCAATTTCGAGGACAAGGGTTTCACCTCTTTCAAATAATTCCACTGCTTTCGCGCCATCAGCCTCACTTAAAGCCTTGCTTATTTTGGGAACGATCTTGCCATATTTGGGCCCTACGGTCTTAAGCTGCGGCTTTAGCTTATACTCGGTAAATGCCCTTGCATCATCAATACATATTATTTGCTTAGCATTCAACTCTTCTTCCATGATCCTGGCAAATTCCTCGGGCAAAACAATATCCGCCTTGACATACATTGCCTTCACCGGCTGTCTTGTTTTTATATTTGCGGTATTTCTTGCGGCCCGGCCGGCAACAACTATTTTCAGGGCAGCATCCATGTTTTTCTCCAGCTCCTTGTCGATGAGATTTTCATCGTATACGGGGAAATCACACAAATGAACGCTTTCGGGGGCAGAAGGATTTATCCCACGGGTAATGTTCAAGTACATTTCTTCCGCCATGAACGGAACAAAGGGCGCCGACAACTTGGCCACCGTATCGAGAACCGTGTAAAGCGTCATGTATGCATTTACCTTGTCTTGCTCCATGCCCTTCTGCCAGAAACGTTCCCTGCTCCTCCTGACATACCAGTTGCTAAGTTCATCGGTAAAATCCTGTATGGCCCTTGCAGATTCGGTAACCCGGTAATTCTCCAGGTTTTTATCCACGTATTCAACCAGGGAGTGAAGCCTTGACAATATCCACCTGTCCATGATTGAAAGCTTGTCGTGCTCCAGCTTATAATCAATAGGATTAAACTTGTCTATGCTTGCATAAAGTATATAGAATGTATAGGTATTCCACAAGGTTCCCATGAATTTACGCTGTACTTCGCTCACTGCTTCCTCGTAAAAGCGGCTCGGAAGCCACGGGGCACTCCCGGTAAAGAAGTACCACCTGGTTGCATCCGCGCCCTGTTTATCCAACACGGTCCACGGGTCGATGACATTGCCCTTGTGCTTGCTCATTTTCTGTCCTTCCTTGTCCTGTACAAGGCCCAAAACAATGCAGTTTTTAAAAGAGGGCCGGTCAAAAATAAGCGTTGATATGGCGTGCAGGGTATAAAACCATCCGCGGGTCTGGTCTAATGCCTCGCTTATAAAATCCGCCGGGAAATTTTCCTTAAATATCTCGCTGTTTTCAAAGGGATAGTGCCACTGTGCAAAGGGCATTGCCCCCGAATCAAACCAGCAATCTATAACCTCGCTTACACGCTTCATCTTTCCCTTGCCACATTTCGGGCAATTTAACAAAACATTGTCAATATAGGGCTTGTGAAGCTCTATATCATCGGGGACGTTTTCTCCCATCTCTTTTAGCTCCGCAATACTTCCCACCATGTGCTGGTAGCCGCAATCACATTCCCATATGGGCAAGGGCGTCCCCCAATACCTTTCCCGGCTCAAGGCCCAGTCTATGTTATTTTCAAGGAAATTGCCAAATCTTCCGTCCCTTATATTTTCGGGCAGCCAGTTAATCATTTGGTTATTCCTGATAAGATTTTCTTTAACGGCAGTTGTCTTGATGTACCATGTATTCCTTGCATAATACAGGAGCGGAGTGTCGCACCTCCAGCAGAAGGGATAGGAGTGCTCATAGTCCAATATCTTGTAAAGCAGGTTTCTTTCAGCCAGGTCATTAATTATTCCAGGGTCCGCGTCCTTTACAAACATCCCTTTCCAAGGGGTTACTTCCTCCTTGAATTTCCCCTGGTCATTCACCAGCTGGACAAAAGGCAAATCGTATATCCTTGCCACCCTTGCGTCATCTTCACCAAATGCAGGGGCTGTATGCACTATGCCCGTACCCTCCGTCAGGGTCACGTAATCATCCGCCACAATGCAGAAGGCTTTTTTATCAACACTGGCAAAATCGAATAACGGTTCGTATTCCATGCCGACCAGTTCGCTCCCCGTTTTCCTGTCCATTATCCTGTAATGCCCCATTAAAACCTCTTCCAGGAGGTTTTCCGCAAGGATATATATTTCATCTCCCGTTTCAACCATTGCATAAATTTCGTCGGGATTCACTGTAAGGGCCACGTTCGACGGCAAGGTCCATGGTGTGGTGGTCCATGCAAGGAAATATGCCCCTTCCTCTCCCTTGATCTTGAATTTTACATATATTGACGGCTCTTTTACATCCTTGTATCCCTGGGCAACTTCATGGCTGGACAAGGACGTCCCGCACCTTGAACAATACGGAACAACCTTGTGCCCTTTATAAATAAGCCCCTTGTCCCATATTTGCTTTAATGCCCACCATACCGACTCGATATATTCGTTATGATAGGTTACGTACGGATTATCCATGTCGGCCCAAAATCCTACCCTGTCGCTTATCTTCCTCCACTCTTTCTCGTATTTCCACACGTTTTCCTTGCACTTGTTTATAAACTTCTCTATTCCATACTTCTCGATTTCCGGCTTGCCATTTATACCAAGCTCTTTCTCCACCTCGATTTCAACCGGCAGCCCGTGGGTGTCCCAACCCGCTTTCCTCAACACTTTATATCCCTTCATGGTCCTGTACCTTGGGATTATATCTTTTATAGCCCTTGTGATAATATGGCCGATATGCGGTTTTCCATTGGCAGTCGGCGGGCCGTCATAAAAAGTAAACACTGGTCTCCCTTCCCTATTTTCAACACTCTTTTTAAATATCTGGTTATTCTTCCAAAATTCAAGAATTCCCAGTTCACGTTCAACAAAATTCAAACTGGTCGATACTTTCTTATACAACTCAAGATGCCTCCTTTATCCTAATTTTGAACATATTCATATAGTTCTTGTTATTGCAACCCTTGTTATTGCAACTCCCTTTATCCTTCTTTCACTTCCATTACTATCAAAAATCTTATTTCCAATATTGTTAAAAATTATTAAAAAACCCTCTCATCCTGCAATAGGGACGAGAGGGAATATTCTCACGCGGTACCACCCTGGTTTATTATGACTATGATAATCATAAACCATAATCACTTCATTTTATAACGGTTTTTGCCGGCTGCTCCTACTCGCAAGCAAGAATAATTCGCGTGATTAAACATTAAACCTTGCACTTTCGGGCCACGATTCATGGATGATTTTCAAAAACCCGCCTTGCAAGACTTCCACCAGCCGCTTGCTCTCTGTAAAGGTTATGGGTTTTCTACTCGTTCCAATCATCATCTTTACCCATATTAAATTATATCAAATTGCGCTAAACCAAGCGCTTTCTTTTAATTTATTTTGAATTATACAACATCGGTTGATTTCATGTCAAGCATCTTTGTCATCTTCATCAAACATTTGTTTTAAAAGCTCAAGCTGGGATATTAATAATGCTTCGATTTTCGATTTAAAAATATGAAGCTTCTTTTTTATCTCTTCATATTCGTACTTGATTCTTAACACTTCCTGGCTTGCATCATTTATCATTCTTTGTGCTTTAATCTCTGCTTCCTTGATAATATTCTCAGCCTTCTCGTAGGAATTCTTCTTTATCTCCTCGCTAGTTTTTTGTGCCACCAGGAGGGCATTCTGCAGGGAATCTTCTATTGTTTTATAATGCTGCAGGCCCTCGTTTAAAACGGAAAGCTTGTCTTTCAGCTCAAGATTTTCCCTAATATACGCATTATAATCCTCGATTATCCTGTCCAATACTTCGTTTACCTCGTCCTCGCTATATCCCATGAGAGTTTTCTTGAATGCCAGGTTTTGTATGTCATTTGGCGTATAGTTCACAATACATCACCCCAAATTACTTTAAAAAAATGAAGTTCTAAAAATTATATTCCTGATAAGGCCAATCAATATAAATGCCAGCACCGGTGAAAAATCAAATATCATATTACGCCCGAAAGGCGAGCGTTCAATTATTCCTCTTAATGGAGCCAGGATTGGCTCGGTAATCTGGTAAAGCAACCGGATTATGCTGTTATTTCTTGATATGGGAAGCCATGAAACAATAACCCTTGCAAATATGGCGTATTGTATAAATACCAATAGGTAGTCAATAGCCCTGTAAACCGTTATAAGCATTACCATCCTCCATTATTTATTTCATCCAAGGAAATACATAATCGCTATCGGCATTATTATTAAAATTCCCCATTACATCAACATTATGAGGCGCAATCAGAAAAATCGAACCCGATACCTTGTAAATACTGCCATCCAGTGCATAAACAGCACCGCAGAAAAAGTCAACCACCCTCCGTGCAGACTCCTTTTCCAGCAGTTCAAGGTTGACAATAACAGGTTTCTTGTTTTTCAAATGGTCGCAAATATCCTGGGCATCATCGAAATCTTGCGGTTGTATGACAACAACTCTAAATTGTGAAGAGGAATGGATATTGACCACCTTTCCCTGGTGCTTTTTATTGGCCGACCCCAAGGAAAACCGCTTCCTTTCTTCATTCTCTTCCTCGTAGTACCCTTCCTGTAACTCCTCTTCCTCCATTTCTTCCCCTTCTTCGGTGTCCCAACCCACAAAATTCAATACCTTATCAAACAATTTTGCCATTGCTTATGTACTCCCTTCCTTTATCTTATGTTTGACACTCCCCCCGGCTAAAGCAAGGGGATTCTTTGCCGGCATCCGGAAGACCGTTTCCGGTATCCGCAGTTCCATACAAAGTTCAGGGTGTGCCATCACCCCTCTCAAGGCAGTGCGTAACCTGCCTTTTGCCGAATATGGCCGTACCTATCCTTACAATATTTGCCCCTTCTTCAACTGCAACCTCAAAATCTTTGCTCATGCCCATGGATAAGTAATCCATATCTATATTATCAATGTTTTTCCTGCCTATGTCAATAAATAATTTCCTGAGCTCCCTGAAAACAAGCCTTGCATCTTCCGGGTTTTCAACATAAGGAGCAATTGCCATGAGCCCTCGTACTTTCATATTCCTGCAAGTACTGATTTCTTTTATAAAATCCAGGACCTCGTGCTTTTTTAGCCCGAACTTTGTCTCCTCTTCAGCTACATTAACCTGTACAAGGACATCCATCACCTTTCCCGCCATTTCTGCCTTCTTATCTATTTCCCGGGCAAGTTTCATGCTATCAAGGGAATGAATCATGGATACACTGCCGGCCAGGTACTTCACCTTGTTGTTTTGCAAGTGCCCTATCATGTGCCAGTTCACAGGCCTGTTCACCATATCCTTTAGAGCAGCCTGCTTCCCCAGCATTTCCTGCACCCTGTTTTCTCCCAGGTCAAAAATGCCGGCATCAATGGCTTCAATTATCCCGGCAGGTTCCACGCCCTTTGTAACAGCGATTATTTTAACCTCGTCCGGGTTTCGCCCCGCCCTTCTTGCGGCTCTTTCAATCCTTTCCCTGACTCTTTCAATATTCTGCCTTATCGCACCACCCATGCCTTCCATTATTTCCATTATTTATTTATCACCTGCTCATCCTGGATATTTTCAGGATTTAACACATACGTATCATAAAGATACACGCCTTTTGACTTGTTAGCCGGTTCAATTATGGCATAATCCCCGTTATCCGAAACTATTATCACTTCCCTCACACTTGCAACATTACCCTTCAGTATTATAATTTCTGCTTTTTTCAAGTCAGCACCGGCAATTCTTATATTTCTCAAGCTTTTCATGGGGACGATCAATCCTTCATGTGACGATTTAATTAAATCAACGTTTATTCTCCTCAACCCCGACATTTCTCCCAGGTACCTGTCAACTGATATGGCCATCACCCGTTTTCCATCCTGTTCCCCGGATATAAACTCAACAATTCCGCTCATTGTCCGGTTTATATCATTTATCCTAAGCAGCACCCTGTCCCCCTTTGTCCAGGATGCATCCTGCCCTTGCTTTAAACAAGCAACAACATAATATTTAAAATCCTTTATTACCTTTGCAAAAGGTTCATTTGATTTTACTTCTCTTTCACCAATATCAAGCACCCGCATCTTTTCCCCAAGTATATTTTCAATTATTTCCGGCGTTAATTGTTCAATGGATCGGGGATTTAAAATGTTCTCATATCCATCAACAACATACGATACTATTCCGGGCGATTCCGTTTTTATCTCAACCATGCAGGCTTCCATGCTTTTCATTATTTTCTTTTTTTCTTCTTTTAAAGCTTTTATGTAAACATTCTCATCCTCACCACTTCCCAGGATTTCAAACTTTTTATCTATCAACCTGTCTATTTCACTTTTTATTTGCTTAACCCGGTTAAGCCTGTTGCTATTAACCTCCACTGCTAATAAATTCACTTTCCGCCCTATTTCATCCTCTATTTTTTGTATGTCCGCGCCAAACAATTCCCCGGCTTTCTCCATCGATTTCCTGGCAGCAAGGATCTTCGCATTTATATCATTCATATCCTTTAGCAATTTTATCGAAGATGCGGAAACAACCGTTGCAACAGGAAAACTTGCCGGAACTTTTTCCCCTTCCTCCATGTGAGGTATGTACTCGCCGTCGAAGGGAGCTTCCAGCACCACAACATCCCTTACCAGCAAGGCATCGGCATTTATGGAATTCTCAATCTTCCCCATGCGCATAATATCGGTTGTTACGGTGTTCCCATAAAACCAGTAAAAAAGAGACGGTAAGTACATGGCCACGAATAAAACTGCCAGCAATTTGCCCATCCTGGATTTTTTCCTGGCTTTTCCGCGTTCTTCCAGGTAATATGTTTTTCCATGGCCGTATGCGCTTTTTTCCTGGCTATATGCTTTTTCTTCATGGCTGTGGGCCTTGCTTTTTGCGCTCTTCTTACCCTCATCGCTTAAATAATTTTTTCTTTTGTTGTCCATGTTTTACCTCTTTTTTTCCTTCATTGCCTGGATGGCAGTCATGATGCCCAGCTTGACATGCTCGAAAACCAGCCCGCCCTGCAGGTAAGCCATGTACGGTTCCTTTATGGGCGCATCGGCGCTTAATTCTATGGAAGAACCTTGAATAAACCCTCCTGCAGCCATAATTACCTTGCTGTCGTAACCGGGCATATCCCATGGTTGGGGAACTACAAATGAATCTACGGGGGAACCCTTTTGTATCCCCTGGCAGAATAAAATCAAGCTCTCCGGGTCATTAAACTTCACTGCCTGGATTATATCCCCTCTTTCCTCGTTACCTTGCGGGAATACTTCAAATCCAAGCTTTTGCATTACTGTTGCGGCGAACACGGCGCCCTTCAGGCTCTCTGCAACCACGTGGGGCGCAAGGAACAAGCCCTGGAAGAGCAGC
>JAAZDH010000095.1 GCA_012512865.1 Clostridiaceae bacterium
TACGGGAGCAGTACAGGACGCAAATCCAGTATTACGCGATGGCCCTGGAAAGGCTGCTGGGGAAAAGGGTTAAAGAAAAATACATATATTTATTATCGGCCGGGCAGGCAGTGGAGTGCTGATTGACCGGCTGCCGGTTAGCTTAGTGATTAGGTTGGCAGTAAACAG
Source organism: Clostridiaceae bacterium (assembly GCA_012512865.1). Classification (GTDB taxonomy): domain Bacteria; phylum Bacillota; class Clostridia; order Acetivibrionales; family DUMC01; genus Ch48. Next base: position 169 of record JAAZDH010000095.1, read on the forward strand.
GATAATACTTGGAATACTTGGAAAATATCCTTAAAATATATCCTTGAAATAAAGATTAACGTATTAATAAAAGAGGTGCTTTTTATGGACGGAAAAACAAATATTACATTAGATGGAATAATACATCATGACAATAAGACAAGCATAATGGGAAATATGACAAGCTTTGCATGCGACAAAACAGGTTCTGTAAACAATAAAACTAATTTCATTGGCAATAAAAAAAGAACAAATAACATTTTGTTCTACACCGCTCCTGCAAAAGAATGGAAGGAAGGTTTGCCCATTAGTAACGGGAGGCTTGCAGCCATGGTGTGGGGAGAAAGGGAAACGGATATCCTGACCCTGAACCATGAATGGTTGTGGAGGGGTGTCAACAGGGATAGGAAAGCATACGAGGGGGCAAAATACCTTCCCATTGTAAGGGAACTCCTGGTAAAAAAAGAGTACTTTAAGGCTACATCCATTGCCAATACTTTTCTCGGCGGTGAAGGCGGCATATCCAAAATTAAAGACAGGGTGGATGCTTACCAGGTGGCGGGAGAGCTCGTGTTCAAGCTGGACGATGTGAAGGAATATGTAAGTAGGGAACTGGATACCAGTATTGGAATAGCCAGGGCCTCCAGGATAGCGGGTGAGAGGAATGTGGTTGTAGTATCGGAGTTCCTTGCAAACTGCGTGTCGAACTTGCTTATGTCCAGTTGGACATCCGGTGCCGGCGGCAGGTTTTCAGGCGAGTTGACATACCGCAGGGTGAAAGATGAGCATGCTAGCTACTCTTATGATTTGACAGGGAACAACCTTGTATTCTATTGCCGGTTTGATAAGGGAATAGAATACAAGGTCCTTGTTGAAGTGTTTACTGACGGCAGTATTCACATGATGGAAAAGGGTTTTAGGATAAACGGGGCAACTTATATCAATACGACAACCAATATTGCAACATCGGTAAAGGATATTGAAGAGGAACTTACAAAGTATTGTATTGCCCCTGGCGAGTTTGCGGCAGCCAGGGATAAGCATTCTGCCAGGTTTAAGAGCCTGATGAGCCGTGTGGAGCTGGAGCTTGCTGAGCCGGAAGCCAGGGAGGATGCAATCAATTCAAGCAATACAAGCATAATAACAACGGACAAGCTTATTGAAAGAATGAGGGCAGGCAAGGCAGGTAACATGATTTTCAAGTTATATTTTGATTACGGTAGGTACCTGTTAGTATCCAGTTCCGTGTGCGGTGAGCTTCCCGCCAACCTGCAGGGAAAATGGAATGACAGCATCAATCCCCCGTGGAATTGTGATTATCACCTTAATATTAACTTGCAAATGAATTACTGGATGGCAGAGCCGGCCAACATGCCGGAATGTGCCGAAAGCCTTGTAAGATACGTAAAAAGCTTTATGCGGTCGGGAAGGGAAGCGGCAAGAAGACTTTACGGCTGCAGGGGTGTTTACTTGCCCCTTAATTCAGATGCCTGGGGGATATCCACACCCGAAGCCTTCGGCTGGGCGGTTTGGATCGGGGCCGCGGCCTGGATGGCCCAGCACCTGTGGTGGCGTTACAGGTACTCTGGCGATAAAAACTACTTGAAAGACACGGCATACGAGTATTTCAAGGCTGTTGCCGAGTTTTACGAGGACTACCTGGTTGAAGATGAAAATGGTGTAATGCAAATAATGCCAAGCCAGTCCCCGGAAAACAAGTTTGCGGGCACGGGGCATTTCCCTGTCAGTATTGGAGTTTCGGCGGCGATGGATGTCCAGCTTGCCTACGATGCTTTCAGGTACGCGATACAGTCGGCCGAAATCCTAGGCGTGGATGAAGACAAGGTAATGAAATGGAAAATGTTGCAATCAAAACTGCCCCCGTTTAAAATTGGAAGTGACGGGAGATTGCTTGAGTGGGATGAAGAAAAAGAGGAACCTGAACCAGGACACAGGCACATGTCACACCTGTATGGTTTGTACCCTTCGGACCTGTTCACACCTGGGAAAAGGCCGGCACAGTTCAAGGCAGCGGTAAAATCCCTGGAGGAAAGACTGTCCCATGGTGGTGGGCATACCGGTTGGAGCAGGGCCTGGGTGGCTTGCATGTTTGCCAGGATTGGCGACGGCGAGAGGTTCTATGAGCATTACAGTGCCTTGATCAGGGATTTTGCCACCGTAACACTGCTTGACTTGCATCCCCCCGGGATATTTCAAATTGATGGAAACCTCGGCGGCGTAGCGGCAGTCATTGAGGCTATCGTAAGCTACCATGATGATAAAGTCCACCTGCTGAAAGCCCTGCCCAGGGAATGGGAAAACGGCCGTATAAGCGGCATAAAGGTACCCGGCGGGCACACGGTAAACGTGGAATGGCGCCAGGGCAAGGTAAGCAGGTTATCGGTTCAAATAGGTTACGAGGGAAAAGTCATCATCGTGAAGGAAGGCGAGGAGATTACCGTTACGGGAGAAAAAGGCCAGGTTATTGAACTGGTAAATGAAAGTTAAAGGAGCGTGAAAGACGGCGGTGCTTCTTAAGTAAACGACAAGCAAGGAAAGTGTAAAAGGCCGCTAAAAAGGCTTATGAGGATACTACATACTTCGGATTGGCACCTGGGTAAATCCCTGGAGAAGATGAACCGGCAGATAAACCGCATGGATGAACAGCGGGAATTTATCGATTACCTGTGTAAAATAGCGGAAGAAGAGAAAATTGATATTGTGCTGGTATCGGGCGACGTGTATGATACATACAATCCGCCTTCAGCGGCGGAGGAGCTTTTTTACGATGCCGTGGACAGGCTCAATGCAGGCGGGAAAAGGGCGGTTGTGGTTATAGCTGGAAACCATGACAATCCCGAAA
>JAAZDH010000096.1 GCA_012512865.1 Clostridiaceae bacterium
ACTTGCTATAATTCCGTTCATAAACATTATTTCACTTTCAATAAGTTCACCGGAAGCTGTTGAGCGCGGTCAAGTTACATTATGGCCAAAAGGATTTAGCGGAGAAGCCATTGTCGCAATCATCCAAAGTGAAAGATTTTTAAGGTCTTTTGGAAACTCAGTATATTATATGGTATTAGGGACAGCCATAAGCCTTGTTATGACCGCTCTTTGCGCTTATCCTTTGACAAAGGAATTCCCTGGAAAACGCATATTCTTAGCTATGATGATAATAACATTATTTTTTGGGGGAGGAATGATACCAAACTATATACTGATAACACGGTTAGGCATGATCGACACGGTATGGGCACTTGTCCTGCCAGGTGCAATTTCTGCATACTATGTTTTTATTATGCAATCATATTTTAAATCTATCGGCAATGAACTGGAAGATGCTGCAAAAATCGATGGTTCATCAGAAATAGGAATATTATTTAACATTATTATACCTTTATCAATGCCGGTTTTTGCTACAATTGGACTTTTTTATGCCGTGGGAAGCTGGAATTCTTTTACAGGACCGCTAATTTACATGACAAGCCGCGACAAGTATACTTTACAAATTTTTCTCAGAGATTTGGTTATACAGTCTTCATCATTAAATGCTCTGGATGAAGCTATGGCTGTTAAATTTATTACCAAGAGAACCATTACACAGTTTAAATACGCTGCAATAATAATATCTATTGTGCCGGTATTATTCTTATACCCGGTTCTTCAAAAACACTTTACAAAAGGCTTTACGTTAGGTGCACTTAAACAATAATGTAATATTTAGTAACACTAAAATATAAATTTAAAGAGAGGTATGATCATGGAAAATACTTTTAAAAGCTATAGCTTGGAAAACGATATACAGCTTCTTCTTGATAATGAATTTCTTGATGACTATTGGTTATTGCGCCGTGTTCCTGAGTTGCCGGTAAAATCATATTACAACCCAGTATTATATGACGATCCGCCTTATTCTCCCGGAGGATGTACTGTTTTATATGACAAAGAGGATAAAATTTTCAAGTGCTGGTATGGTATAGCAGATTCCAAAAAGTATTATGCAAGACAGCCGGGTGCGTACAGGATGTGTTATGCAGTATCCGAATATGGTATTAAATGGGAAAAACCAAAGCTAGGCATTATTGAGGATAGAGGGACCAGAGAGAATAATATAATTTTCAACAATCCCGGATGCGTAAATAAAGACTACTATGAACAAGATCCTAAAAAACGTTATAAGATGCTTTATATAAGCGAAGCCTCAGGTTCACATACGGGTTTGTGCGCGGCGTTTTCTCCTGATGGTATACATTGGCACAAGAATGGAGGCAAGGATGTTGAAATAATACCAGGCGCAAATGATACTAATAACATGGCGTATTATGATCCTAGTATTAAAAAATATGTGCGATTTGGCAGGGTAAATGTAATATCTGCTGTAGAAAACGAAAGAAATTTTGGTATAACGATGAAATGCTCTGAAGATATAATCCGTTATAGGGATACCCTAGGGCTTACTAGGATTCCAAAAAGTAAATTTCCTGATTATGATGATTTTATCGAATATAATGAGGCAGAACACTATATTAATAATTATTTGCATATTGTACCTTACGAGCATGCAAAATATCTTAGGATCGGAAGCATCACCGGATGCAATAGAAGAATAGTACGCTCCGAAAGCGATGATTTTCTAAATTGGACAATCCCGGAGCTTGTAATTGCCCCTGATGAACTTGATACACCAAGATTTTATGGTATAACCACATGTATTTACCAGGGTATGTATATAGGGCTTTTGCAAGTACTAAATTCATCAGGTAATAAACGTTATATGGGTAACATAAGAAATGGTGAAGGAGATACTATTGATGTACAGCTTGCATTTTCACGTGATGGAATCCGTTGGGAAAGACTTGCAAACCGCCCTAATTTTATTCCTAGAGGTTATATAGGCAGCTATGACGGAGGAATGATACTGGGCTCTAACATACCAATAATTGAATATGGCGATGACTTTGCTGTAAATGTCAAGTAACTTTTTACAAATTTCGATCAATAACTTTTTACACCTAATTATTAACAAAAATGGTTTTACAATGTTTCAATCTGTAGCTGTCACCATCTAGATTTATGACTTCACATTTATGTACTATGCGGTCTAAAATAGCTGTTGTTATTGCAGGATCTCCAAGAAGTTCACCCCAATCCTCAGGACTTTTATTTGACGTAATTATAATTGAAGATTGCCCATAGAGTTTATTAATAAGTTGAAAAAATAGGTTTACCTCATGTTTTTCCATTGCCATAAACATAAGGTCATCAATAATAACCAAATCCGATTCAACAATTCTCTTGTACCTGGTTCTGGAAGTCCTTAAAATATCTTGGGTCTTAAGAATATATACAAGGTCGTTCATTGTTACAAAATGAACCTTATAGCCATTGTTAATAGCATTAATACCAAGACCTACTGAAAGAGAAGTTTTTCCTACCCCGGTAGGGCCGAGCAGGATTAGGTTGTAACCCTGCTCAACCCAGCTAAGCTCCTTAAGTTGATTAAATTGCCGCTTACTTAATGAAGACTGTTCGTTCAAATCAAATTCATCAAGCGTTTTGTATTCCGGGAATAAGGCATGCTTTAAATGTCTTTCAAAGCGCTTTTTCTCACGGCCTTTGATTTCACATTGTAAAATCCCTTCTAAGAACTTCTCATAGGATATGGGCTGATCTAAAGGTATATTTAACAACCCTTCAATTTGTTCTGCAGTATTATGCAGATTTACTGTTTTAAGCATTGTTTTAAGACTATCAATCGTAGCTTGCATTATTGTTTACCTCCTAAAGCGTTAATATATTCCGACATGTCACGTATTTTAGGTGTGACTTTAATTTTTTCAAGCTTTTCCTGTGTTAGGGATGGTATTTTTATATCAAAAGTATTATCTATAACATGTTTGTCTTTCTGAAAATGGTTCATAGCATCCTGAAAGTCTGTAGCTCTGAAAAGCCTGTTTTTGACGCAAAAATCCAGGGCCTTATCCATTACTTCCAACGGAGCATCCATAATAGCTTTCTGAATTAATAGAACCTGATCTCTTATATACCTGGGTTTTTCTAAACGGATAGATTCCATGAAAATTCTTGCCTTATCAGAGTCAGAAAATCTGCCAGCTACTTGATCGATCAAGACTGAAACCTTTCTACTCTTGTCCCGAACATGGTCGTTGTTTCTAATAAGATTTCCTTTATCCACAGGCACTTTGAACTGACCGAGCTTTTTATCTGTATCAAGTTCTAAAATTATCAGCTCATTATCATCTGTATAACTTATTTTTACATATGTATGAGGCCCCTTATATGTGCCTTTTGGAACAGTATAACGGTTACCTTTAATTAGAACGGTATTGTCTTTTCTTACTTGATAGGTTAAACTTAATGCAGGTGTATTAAGTTTAATTCTATTAAGTACCGGTCTTAAGTATTTTTTCTCTTCAATAAATACTTCAGCCGGTATTTTTCTTGTAGTTCCATGCACTTTCCCATTACCGCGCCTTTGAATCCAACTTAGACAATCCTCATTCCACTGGTCGATATTGTAGAATGTACGATGTCTTGCGTAATTATTTTTTACATAGTCTACTACTTTTTCAACCTTTCCCTTACTTTCCGGATCTGCCTTTCTACACATGTATACCCTGAACTTTCGTTTTTGAAGATATCCGGAAAACGCCTGGGTAAATATTAAGTCACCATGATTTTCACTCGTTAAAATCAGATGATCCTGGTCATATACAGCTTCTTCAGGCACGCCCCCAAAAAATTCAAAAGCATTTTCATGTATCCTAATAATATCATCAGTGTTAAACGGTCTATCCTGCCATTCACAATACTTATACCTGGAATGAGATAGAACAAAGCACATTACATATAGCCTAATCTCTCCCTTTGTATTTTTTGGTACTTTTATAGTTCCAAAATCAACCTGCATCTGTTTACCCATGGGGAGCTCATCAACTGCTGTATATTCCCTTGAATTTGTTGTCTTTGGTATTTTATATTTCTGTCGTAGAATACAAATGTACCGCCTCAGCGTGCCTTCGGAAAAAGGCAGTGTTTTATACCTTTCTTCCAACCAATCATATATCTGTGCTGCTGATATACCGGGGAATTCCTTTAACCAACATAAGATGTCTTCCTCAAATGGATCAGGCTTTTTGCTACGCTCTTTTAGTCCATATAAATATCTATCGAATTCATCCGGAGACATAGCAAGATATTTGTCCAAGGTTGGTCGGCTGATTTTCATTTTTCTCGCTACTTGAGACTTGTTTAGTCCAATCTTAATAAGTTGATTTATTTCTGTATACATACGCCACCCTTCTTCTGTTTTCAAAGGCCATTCTCCTTTCAGTATTTTTAAGGCTAATTATACTGAAAGGCATATTGAATTTCAGCTTGTGACAGTTTCAATTCAAGAATTGTAATTTAAATTCCAGTAATTCAACCGCCTTATTTACATATACTAGCAAATGTCGTAAAATCTTATTGAGCAAAAACTGTCAATTTTATTTTATCGTTTACAATTGGATCTTCATTATTCTCTATAACGTTTGGCGAGGATTTTTTTGGATATAATGAGAGCTATAATATTGAACGCCATAATCATTCTACTTACGAAGTGCATTTTATAACAAAAGGATCGTGTTCAATGGAGATTAATAGCAGAAGCTATTATATTTATCCAAACGATTATTGTATTATTGGCCCAGGTATATATCATGAACAAAAAGTTAATTCGCTAAATCCTATTATAAAACATTCCTTCAGGATAGGATATACGTTTTTGCACATGCCGGAAGGTTTTTTCCCAAACGAAGAAGACAACATGATAATAGATATTTTTAAAGGCATTGATTTTTTTGTTGCATCAGATAGCTATAATAACTTTGAATTGTCATATGAAATGTGGAACGAGTTGAAGAGTAAACAAATAGGTTATTATTCGAAAATGCAAACGCTTTTTCTCATTTTATTATAAATGTGATACGCGATATATCGTTAAGGAAGAAAGCTAGTTACATAATACCGGAGATTGATTTTTTCGATAAGAGACACTTAATAATTGAAAATTTCTTTGAGGCAAATTACAATACAAACAAAACTATTCATGATCTTGCCAAAATGCTAAATGTTAGTGTCAGACAACTGGATAGAATTATTCAGGATAGCTTTAAAATGTCTTTTAAAAATAAAATAATTGAAAAACGCATGGAAATTTCCAAGAATTTGCTTAGGAATACAAAGCTTCCTGTAAAAACTATTGCAGAAAGAGTAGGCTATAATACTGAAAGCAATTTTTATAAAGTATTTAAACAGAAAAATGGTCATACTCCTGCTGAATACAGGAAAAAATATAAAACCAGCTAAATGTTCATCGAAGGGAAAAGATAATTTTCCAAAAACCGGACAAGGGTAAAAGATTGTGAAGAGATTGTAAGATTGTTTAAAAGCCTGACTGAGATAAGGTGTAGGAATAGACCTTCACCTTTAGAATTCAGGACTGAATTAACAGCGGTGACAGGAGGCGAATAAATGAGTAATATCAAAGAATTTGATGTAGTGGTTTTTGGAGGTGGGCCTTCAGGTACAGCAGCAGCAGTATCGGCTGCAAGGAACGGTTTGAAGGTTGCGCTTGTTGAAGCAATGGGATGTCTTGGAGGTATGAGCACTAGTGGACTTGTAAACAGCTTTACACCACTTAACAGCGGTAATTTGCTTGTAGTTAGAGGATTTGCTCTGGAAGTGATAGAAAGGCTCAGGAGTATGCATGCTGCTACCTGTCCCATGCAGGAAGGTTATGAATGGATAAAGTTTGAGCCGGAGTCACTCAAGTTTCTTTATGACCAGCTTGTTGAGGAATCAGGTATATATATTAGGTTCTTCACTGTGGCAATTGATGTTAAAAGAGAGAATGATGTTATTAAGAGTGTTACTACTTACAGCAAATCGGGGATTGAGGAATGGAGGGCTGCTATCTTCATCGACGCTACGGGCGACGGCGATATTGCAGCCAAAGCAGGAGTGCCTTTTAAACAGTGAGAAGAATGGGATAAAAGAAAGGTACAACCTTCTACTCTTTGCTTTTCAATACCAGGTCTTGGGCCACTGGCCTGCAAGACTACGCTGGAGACATTCATACACAAAGGCAAGGAAGAAGGTGCCCTTACCGACAGGTATGACAGGATGGAGAATGCATACGTATTAAATAAGCTTGGAGTGTTCAACTACAACCATGTCCACAATCCTGATTCTTCAAATATTGATCCAACTTCTGCTGATGACCTTACGGCTGGCATGATTCATGGAAGAAAAATAGCACATGAGCTTGCAGACTATTACAGGAAAAATTTCCCTGGTGTCCATGCTCCAGCGGTCGTTATCACTGGGTCACTTCTTGGAGTACGTGAATCAAGAAGAATACTTGGGGACTATTATATGACGGGTGAAGACTATTATAAACAGGTAAAACACTATGATGATATAGGCAGCCACTCTTACCCGGTAGATATGCATGTTTTGGCATCCTCAAAGGAAGAATACGATAAAATGATTAATGAATACCTGGATAGCAGATATACTGATGGCTGCTATTATGGCATACCTTACAGGATAATGCTTCCGGTAGGCATAAGAAATATGTACGTGGTGGGTCGCTGTGTATCTTGCGATAGGGTGATGCAGTCATCAATACGTGTAATGCCTGCGTGTATGATTATGGGGCAGGCTGCTGGCGTAGCAGCATCACTTGTAAATAACTACAATATAAGGGATATAGATATTATAAAGCTTAAGGCAAAACTCCGGGATTCAGGAGTTTTCATTGGAGAATGAGAAATTTTTATGAAAAAGTTTATATTCGCCTGTTTTTTGCCGGCTCTTTTACCAAATCCACTTAAAATTATGTAAACATGATAGGATGTAAAGA
>JAAZDH010000097.1 GCA_012512865.1 Clostridiaceae bacterium
ATTCTTGGACAGGTAAAAAAATAAGGTTTTCCCCTACATTTTTGTGACAAAATATAAAAGCCGCTATTCCTTTGGTATCAAAGGTTTGCGGCTATTTTTCTTCAATTTTGCTGTAAAAGTCGGGATATTAATCATAATAGGTATATAACACAATTTATTTAAAAATACAATAAAAATACAATAAAAATTTTATCAATATTCCTTTTTTTATACAGTTTTTATACAGTAAAGTCAATTTTACTGTGGATTATTGTAGACTTACATCGAAGTGCATATTTTTTTTGCAAATGAGGTTGCAAAGCTATCTAAGAGAGAGGAAGGGAGCCTTAAATTTTCAAGCTGAATGTTTATTTGATCAAATGATAGTTTAAATAATAATTTAGTGATAATAATAAGGTAAGACAAAATTTATATGAAGGTGGTGATGCCCACATGTCGACAAATAAACAAGCCAATAGGCTAATACATGAGAAATCTCCATACCTGTTGCAGCATGCTTACAACCCTGTGGACTGGTTCCCATGGGGTGATGAAGCATTTGCAAAAGCCATGGCAGAAGACAAACCCATCTTCCTTTCCATCGGCTATTCCACCTGCCACTGGTGCCATGTAATGGAAAAAGAATCATTCGAGGATAAGGAAGTAGCCGGGATCTTGAATAAATACTACGTTGCGATAAAAGTTGACAGGGAGGAGCGCCCCGATATCGACCATATTTACATGACCGTTTGCCAGCTGCTTACGGGAAGAGGAGGATGGCCCCTTACTGTTTTTATGACACCTGATGCCAAACCGTTTTTTGCCGGGACATATTTTCCCAAGGAAAACCGGATGGGAATGCCGGGGTTGATAACGCTACTGGAAAACATTCATGATATGTGGAAAAAAAACAAGAATTCCCTTATAAAAAGCAGCGAAAATATAACGGCCATGCTTGCGGGTAAAGCCTTTGGCGAAGTTGGCGTGGATGACAGGGGCGCCAGTGATGGTAAAAACGGTGAAGTTGGTGAAGAGAGAAAAGAGGGCAGGGTTACCGTATATGATAGCGCCGCCTGGGAAGATATTATTAATATTAAGCCTGGCGCAGGTGCCCGCCAAAAGTATGATGATGTAGCTTATAGAGATATTATTGACAGCGCGTATTCATACCTGGAACATGATTTTGATCCCCGGTACGGGGGATTCGGGAATGCTCCCAAGTTTCCTTCCCCGCATAATTTGTATTTTTTGCTAAGGTATTGGCATATAACAGGCGAAAAGCATGCCCTTGAAATGGTGGAAAAAACGCTGGAGGCTATGTACAGGGGCGGAATATTTGACCACGTAGGATTCGGGTTTAGCCGCTATTCAACCGATAGAAAATGGCTGGTGCCCCATTTTGAAAAAATGCTGTACGATAACGCCCTTTTGGCAATAGCGTACCTGGAAGCTTACCATGCAACGAAAAATGCTTTTTATGCCGATGCGGCAAAGAAAATATTCGAGTATGTACTTAGAGATATGAGATCTCCCGGGGGAAGCTTTTATTCGGCGGAAGACGCGGATTCCGAGGGGGAGGAAGGGAAGTTTTATACGTGGACCCCGGGTGAAATTGAAGAAGTGCTGGGGGAAATCGAGGGAAAAAAATTCTGCAGCATTTATGGTATCACTGACAACGGTAATTTTGAAGGCAAAAGCATTCCCAACCTCATTTCGAAGGATATTTCTTTCCTATCGGGTGATGAGGGAAAAGTCCTGGAGGAGTACAGGCAAAAGCTATTTGAGTACAGGGAAAGGAGGGTACACCCCCATAAGGACGATAAAATCCTGACTTCTTGGAACGGCCTCATGATTGCCGCCATGGCCATGGGAGGGAGAGTGCTCGGCGAAAAAAAATACACGGATGCCGCAGAAAAGGCGGCCGGTTTTATCCTGGCGAAACTTGTTAACGACAAGGGGCGCCTCATGGCCAGGCACCGTGATGGAGAAACTGCTTACCCGGGGTATATTGACGACTATGCATTTTTTGCGTGGGGGCTCCTGGAATTATACGAGACTGGTTTTAATCCCTATTATTTAAGAAAAGCCCTGGAACTTAGCGATGATATGCTCAAGCTTTTCTGGGATGACAGGAAAGGCGGCTTTTTTATGTATGGCTCGGATGCGGAGCAGCTGATATACAGGCCGAAGGAAACCTATGACGGAGCCATACCCTCGGGGAATTCCGTTGCGGCTTTGAATTTTATGCGCCTGGCAAAACTTACGGGAAAGCAGGAATTAAGTGAAAAAGCCCTAAAATTATTGGAGGCTTTTAAACCTGAAATAGAAGCTTACCCGACCGGGCATACCTTCATGCTCCTGGCGTTAATGCATGTTTACCAGCCGTCCGTGGAAATAGTGCTCCTGCCGGGTGACGACTTGACCGCTAAAAATGATGATCTAGCCGGTGATAATGCCGGTTCCGGTAATACCGGCAATGCGACGGCAATCATTAATAATTTTACCGGTAAAGATATAACCGGCGAAAACAGCGGCTCCATTGAAATGCTGGATATTATAAGAGAAAAATTTAACCCGTTTTTATCTATTGTCGTTTATTCGGACAATCATGAAGAAATAGCAGGCATTATACCGCATATCAGGGATTACAAGAGGATAGGGAAAAATACTACGGCGTACGTGTGCCGGAACTTCTCCTGTAGTGCCCCGGTAAGCAGCAGCGTGGAACTTAAGCGTTTGCTTGAGGATTGAACGAAATAGATGGGCTCTTTATTATGTGATTACCCGGTGGTGATATATGATGGCCAGACTGTCCGAAAAGCCTTGCACAGCAAGGCTTTTCGGACAAATTGTGGCGGAGGGTTAGGGATTCGAACCCTAGATACCATACGGTATACTGGTTTTCGAGACCAGCTCCTTCAACCACTCGGACAACCCTCCGCGTAAAAATCATGCAGGCGCTTCGTGTTTACGCTTTATGTTTATTCCCATATTTATCCGCATGTTTATTCAAATTCAAACATCGTAAGCAGCGGAAGACATGTGACATATTGCAGGCAACAGAAGCCATAAAGTACAAGGCTTCCGGATAATTTAAACATGGAGCTGCCACTTCACCATTTTAGCATATGGGAGAAGAAAAAATCAATATTAAAAACTTCCATGCGGCATGAAATCAAAATATGGCTTATTTGAAAAAGTAAACTTCATCCCTAATCTATAGGTAGTGCAAATAAGTTTTGCAAGAGCTTGGGTGCAAGCCAGGACTTTTAGTTACTCAAAAAAACCCCCTGTTCTAATGGGGGGGGTACACAGGGGGTATATAACTCTATTTATTGACTTTACTTTTTTTAGTTATTCAATTATTCAAGCTGCTCACTTATATAGCTTCATTTTA
>JAAZDH010000098.1 GCA_012512865.1 Clostridiaceae bacterium
ATACTGGAATACGGGCGTTTGCTTATTATTCGATAAATAGTTCCGGTATGTTATATAAGATATCTGCCACTTCCTTCCGAACACTGGCACTTGGGCACTCAGCAAGAGAGCGGCGAAGCTTAATTTCACCATCCGGCATCATAACGACATAATCGCTCCTAGTTCTTTTAATATAGGTTGAGGTTTCCCGGGAGAAACCATTTCTTTGGAGGAATATGGAGAGTGGGTTTATGGTCCCATACTCCACATATTCATACCAATCATTTGAAAATACCTCTACATCGTGAAAGCGTTTATATTCCGATGAAAACCGTAAAAAATAATTGGAGATACTAAATAGAATCACATTTTCTATGGCCTTAAGCGTATCGGAAATGACAATATTACGATGTTCTCGGGTATCTTTGTATATGTTTTTAACGCCATTTATCCATACTCCTGTTTCAGGGTGCTCTCGCTTGTAATTAAGGGTTTGCTCCATAATAAAACTTAGGCCGGTTCCTTTTATCCATTGGGAGAGAATAACCGCATACCACCTTAGTTTCCCGTAGGAACCATCCTTACTGACAAAGCCAAGAGTTGAACGTTCATAAACTTCCCATTTAAATATTCTGCAAAGCGTCTCCAGGAAATCCATTAAGTCATTATAATCCACATTTCCCCTATCATCTATCTCCGGGTATTTTAAGCCATTAGCAATAGCTGCGGTAAGATTGCTTGCTTGATCAAGGGAAGTGTTGATGTCATCATCAAGCTGGTTTTCCTTATTGCTAAAAGCCTCTCTAATCTTGGAGATAGCAACATCATCCAAAAGCGGAGCGAATTCCCTCCACACCAGGCTCCTATTATCCTTTGTTATATCCCTAAGAAGAATAATGGCAAACTTTCGCATCAAATCATAGCTATCATTAGATTGTTTCTCCGGGTGTCTCGGGAACTCAACATTTCCCTGCATAAGGTTCTCAACAATTAGTTGTTTCTGTGGCCCTGTCAATTCTGTTACAAGAGATAATTTTTGCTCTGGGACTTCTTGCTTTAATAGCTTTAGATATTCCCCTGTTTTAACCTTTTTGTCTAGCCGGACAAGAAATACATTACCATAAAGGTTATATTCAATTCGTCCAACACGGCCTATTAAATTCTTGAAATCTACTGGAGTCATCTTTGCCCGACCATTTTTATAATGGGTAATAAATAGATTATCAGCCGGGAGATTTACCCCTTCAACTAAAGTGCTGGTGCAAAACATGGTATGGATAAGTCCTTTACGAAATAGTTCTTCAATTCGCATTCTAATGGTAGAAGGTAAATAGCCGATATGGTATGCTACACCTTTGGAAATAACATCTGCTAGATAATAATCGCCATGGACTTCATTTCGAATATCTTGGGCCAAGGTTAGAAGCTCTTTGTCATCGCTTGCAGGCTTATCGCTGGCGAATTCACGGGCGAAGTCCACTGCTTTGGCGGTTCCGCTACAATAGATGATGTTTTGAGCGTTTTTACCTATGCGCCATATTAGTTGGCAAAATGTAGGTTCCTTACGAATGTTGGCGACAGTGGCCAAAGTGCTGCTGTATGTATTGAACATCTGTATCTTTTTACTTGGGAAATCAATTAAATATTTCATTTGGCTTACCGGTGCAAATGTTGTTGTCAGTCTCTGCCCGAATCCAGGTTCTGCACCAGGTATCAGTTTCAAATATACTTCCGGATTCGGTATGTTAGGTGATGCGAAAATGACATGCGGCTTCCTGAAACGTTGGCAAAGCATATCTACCACCTTGTAATAAAATGTGCTCCTTGGGCCTTTCGACGATATTTTATGAGCCTCATCTACGAACAGGTAATCAACCTCAATATGTGGATTGCTAATTAGTAGGTATAACAATCGCTCCGGTGTGAGGACGAATATGAAATTGTGATCCTGTTTTAATGCCAGTGCTCCAGCCGAGGTAACTAGCCTGTAATTATGCTCGGCGAGTAGTTCCTTCAAATCATTAATAATTTTGCTAGTCACTTCATTTATAAGGGCCTTGGTGGGAACTAATATGGCAAAGTTACTGGCAATGCCATCCATGATTTGTTTTTTTATGAACATACGCATGATGAAAGATTTCCCCATGGAGGTTGGTCCTGAATAGCTGAAATAAGGTTCGTCTAGTCGGTCATATACGGTCTTTTGAGAGCGGAAAAACTGGTAATCAGGCTCTGCCGGGATACTTAAGAGGTCTTTACTAAACTCAGCGTAAAACCAATCAAGTATGGATTTATATCGGTAGTTAGGGGTTGCCATTGCCATACCACGATAATTGCCAATGCTTGAAAGTATTGACCCTAAATAGAATTCAACAACAGGGTGTTCTGGTTCAATGGTTCGAAGGAGTGCAACAATCTCTTGGGCCATTATTTTATGTTTGTCGGCATTTTCCTTGTCAGTAGACTTGGATAAGATGTCTGCAAATCTTAGTGCGTCTTCTATATTAACGGGTTTAGTTTCCCTGTTTTTAAGATTAAATAGCTTAATTGAGTAATTGTATAACAAATTATCGTACAGCTCATTTAAGTAGGGGTCGTTTTCAATATCGGCAAAAATTGCAGCACCTAAATTGATATTTTTTCGATTACTCATCATACAACCCCTCCTCCTAAAAGCTCGTTCATAATATCTATTTTTTCGTTGTCGGCATCATTAAAAGGTAATATGTAAAAATAAAATGAATGAGCGCTTAAATTTTCTTTTTTGATTTTCTCTACGATATAAGCGGCATGAGCCTTAATATCTGTGTTCATTTTTTCCATAAGTACTTTACGAAACTCTAGATTTGAATAGTTATTACCGTCTAATCCAAGTGAATAACCAAGAAATACTCCAAACGCCCTATCCATTGGGGTGTTTTTTTGTTTGCCCGGAATGATGAGGCTTTTTAGATAGTCAGTGGTCTGAGGGGCATATGCCTGGGCATATATAGTGCTTTCCACGATTTGTAATTCTTCGGATAGGTTGTCCCTTATGGTGACAAGGGAATTAAAGGCGTTATCGATGGCATCTTGTAAATCACCGATGATATTGGATTTCCCGAAAACCATCTGATATGAAGGACTGCCACCATTTTCAAGAGATAATAAATGAACTCCACCACTATCTTGGACATTTTGATTACTAAATTGACTCAATTCAATTTTGCTAAATAATTTTGGTGCACCGAGTATTTGCTCTAAAAATATATACAGCATTATATTGCCAAGTTCCTCGCCAACCCAGCTGCCACTCGCATTACATGCTCTGCGTAACAGGCGTGTTGCTTGGTTGACAATCATGTCCAAATCGCCGTCAATCTTAAATTGATCTATTTTTGCCCGTGAGAAAACATACCTACCAATATTCCTTAAAAGGAGGTAGTGCAAGCCATCGAAGGAAAACGCATTGTTCATCACATCCAAATGGAACATGCGTAGCTGATGGGGATTTTTAAGTCCCAGAGATTCCCCATGATCCACTTCAGTAAAAACACTATTAAACACGCCTTTTTTTATCGTTTTCTTTAATAATTGCATATGCAC
>JAAZDH010000099.1 GCA_012512865.1 Clostridiaceae bacterium
GCATATATATGGTAATTTTAGCTGGAAAATTTTATACCAGTTTAAGGTAATAGTTTGAGGGGAAGCAGAAATGCGGAACCTTCAAATATATGAAAATCAAGCTCTCCGACTTTTCGAGAGCGTACAAATATATATTAGAGGTGTTAACTGCTTAGCTGGGGATCAGGTGAATGCGAAATGGTTAATGATCATATTGTTCAGTCTATGATAGAAAAAATCGTGAATATTTTTTCTCCGGAAAAAATTATCGTGTTTGGTTCCTGGGCACGAAATGAAGCTACTAAAGATAGTGATATTGATTTTTTAGTAATTACATCTTATAATGGCTCGAAAAGAGACCTCCAAGTAGCTATAAGAAGGGCGTTAAAGGGGTATGGTATACCTAAAGATGTTATAGTTGCTTCAAAAGAAGAGATTGAGCAAAAAAAAGATTTGCCTGGATACATTTACAAGACTGCATTAAGAGAAGGAAAGGTTGTTTATGAGCGAATTAGACAATAAGCAATTAGCATTAAAATGGTTGGAATACGCTAATAGCGATTTAAAGGCAGCATCTATAATACTTTTGCATGAAGATGCAGCTCCAAGAATTGCTTGTTTTTTAGCCCAGCAAAGTGCTGAAAAAACCTTGAAAGCAATTTAATATTAAAGGGACTTGATATGATAAAAACTCATGATCTTGATGCATTACATGAAAAATTACCTGGAAAAGAAAAAGCAATATTTGAAAGCTTGGACTTAACATGGTTAACTGAGTGGAGTGTAGAATCCCGTTATCCTGGGGATTGGCCTGAAGCCCTGGTTGAGGACGCAAAAAAAGCAGTAAAAATAGCAACAGAAGTTCTTGATACTTGTAGTAGTATTTTTGAAAATGATGAAGCATAAAGCAATTTTATATATTTCAAATTACAAAATACTAACCGAAAGTCAATGACTTTAGTCAAGTTTTGATAAAGATGATAAAGGTTTGTTTTCTTCTTTATTTGTCTTGTAAATATTTAACATGGTATTCCTTGGCTATCTTATTGAATTAAACGGCCTTTTTGTGGTACTATTTATTATGTAGCAATTATTCATCATGGTGCGGCATTATTAAAAAAATACTACACAATAAAACATAACGGTGTAATATAGAATGTAATATAAAATGTAATGTAAAATATAGCGTAAAATGCGTATTTTGTGAGGGCAGCGTGAAATGAAATTGCATGTGACAATAATAGCGGCAGTTTTGGTTATTTTTCTCGTAGTGGATATTGTTGTAAGTTTTTATTTTTACGATATTGCCGTAGCACGAAATAAAAAAGAATTTTACAAGGACAACAAGGATTTGGAGGCGTCGATAGAGGTATTAACCAAGGCGCAAGAAGAAGACAAGGACCTTGACTGGGCTTATGAACAGGTTTTCGAGGAAATTGTGATAGAATCATACGATGGGTTGAAACTCAATGGTTATTACCTCGAAGCCAAGGTCCCTTCCAAGAAGACGGCAATACTTGCCCACGGCTACTCGTCATATGCAAGGGCGATGGGCTCTTATGCCAAGTACTACTACGAGGACCTGGGATACAACATACTGATGCCGGACGCCAGGGGACACGGCAAAAGCGAGGGCGATTACATAGGATTTGGCTGGCATGACAGGAAAGATTACGTCCGATGGATCGAGTACATAATTGACCGTGTGGGGGAGGATTCGCAAATTGTTCTTCACGGCGTATCAATGGGTGGAGCCACGGTGCTGATGACGAGCGGGGAAGAACTCCCCGGCAATGTAAAAGCCATAATATCGGACTGCTCGTACACATCGGTGAAGGATGAGCTTGCATACCAGCTAAAGAGGATGTACAAGCTTCCGCCTTTTCCGTTGCTGCATTCCACGAGCCTGCTTACAAGGATAAGGGCCGGGTTTTATTTTGCAGAAGCTTCCGCACTAAAGCAGGTGAGCAAAGCGAAAACCCCGATCCTTTTTATACATGGCGAGGAAGATAGCTTTATTCCCGTTGAAATGGTGTATGAGTTATACGAAAATTGCAGCAGTGAAAAGGATTTGTTTATTGTACCTGGAGCAGGCCATGGAGTTGCCTATAACATTGACAAGGAAGGGTACCGAAAAAAAGTTTTTGATTTTCTAAGCAGGTATGTTATGGATAACTGGCAGGTAAAATTAAAGGATTGAAAATATAAAAAACATGTGGTAAAATATTGTTGAATTTACAAGGGCTTGATCAAAAGAATATGACTGAAAGGTCATTATTTTAATTGCATTTAGTGTTGAAAACTACAAGTAAATATATGTGACAAGTAAACATACATGACAAATAAACGCATATGACAAATGAATATAAGTATAATAAATATAATTAGTAAATAAGAGTTAGATAAAATTAAAAATAAAAAGCTGAATTCCTGTAAAAGATTGCAGTGCAAGTGCAATATGTTTTGCAGGATACGGGGGAACCAACTTAATGGGGTGAATCCGGAAAAGCATTACGAAAAGCCATGCACTTTTAAGTAAATTTTAAGGCTAAACGTCAAATATCCGGTAGGGCTAATCCCTTTCGGCCCGAACCCGTCAGCTAACCTCGGAAGCTTTGAAGGGAGGAGGGATAATTCTGCCTTTAAAGCGATTTTCACCGGCAGGTTGGGTGACAACCGCTTTATTTATTGCGCATTTATAATGTTTTGCGCTTTTATCATGTTTTTTATTTTGTTTTTGTTGTATCGTGTTTTAAACTTTCAACTTGCAATCTTGTAAATTATAATCTTGCAGCTCTTGTCAAGCTGAACCACATTGAGAAGGAGGCACGCTATGAACGTAAAATTTAACAAATTATCAAGAATGATGGAAATTGAATTTCAATTCAGGGATGTAAAAGAGGCAAATTTATTCAGGAATATTTATCCTTACAATGAAATTCCAAGATTGGTCTTCAATCACAGGATTATTCCCATGAATATTCCTGAATGCCTTTATATAACCGATACAACCTTCAGGGATGGGCAGCAGTCCCGCTCCCCCTACACCGCTGAGGAAATATCAAGGCTTTTTGATTTGCTTCATGAACTGGATAACAGGAGCGGTATTATCAGGCAGAGCGAGTTTTTTGTTTACTCGAAGAAAGACAGGGAAGCAATAGAAAAATGCATGGAAAAGGGTTATGATTACCCCCAGGTTACTGCATGGATCAGGGCCAGGAAAGAAGATTTCAAAATAGTAAAGGAAATGGGTATCAGGGAGACAGGCATTCTTGTTTCCTGTTCCGATTATCATATATTTAAAAAGCTGAAGATGAACAGGTCCCAGGCCATGAACAGCTACCTGGAAATAGTTTCGGCAGCCCTGGAAACAGGCATTATTCCAAGATGTCATTTTGAAGATATTACAAGGGCGGATTTTTACGGCTTTGTCCTTCCATTTGCAAACAAGCTTATGGAACTGTCAAAACAGGCAAAGATGCCGGTGAAAATAAGGGCCTGCGACACCCTTGGCCTTGGTGTAAGCATACCGGGAGTAGCTTTGCCAAGGAGCGTACCTCAAATCATTTACGGGCTTGTAAATTACGGGGAGGTTCCTTCCGAGTGGCTTGAATGGCATGGACACAACGATTTTTACCGTGCAGTGACTAATTCAACGACAGCCTGGCTTTATGGGGCTTCTGCCGTTAACACTTCGCTTTTGGGAATCGGGGAGAGAACAGGGAACACCCCGCTGGAGGCAATGGTAATTGAATATGTTCAACTCAGGGGAAATGACGGGGGGATGAATTTAAGAGTAATAACGGAAATAGCGGAATACTTTGAAAATGAGCTGAATTATGAAATACCTCCAAGGACCCCGTTTGTTGGCAGGGCCTTTAATGCTACCAGGGCAGGTATACATGCCGATGGCCTTTTAAAGGACGAGGAGATATATAACATATTTGACACAACCGAGATCCTGGGCAGGCCGCCCGTTGTCATAGTGGATGCACACTCGGGATTGGCGGGTGTTGCCGCATGGCTCAATAACTACTTTTCGCTTAAGGGCGAAAAGGCCATAGATAAAAGAAATGAAAAAGTAGCCATGATAAAGAGCTGGATTGACCAGGAGTGCGAAAACGGTAGGACTACTGTTATTGGCGATGCAGAGATGGAAATGCTGGCTAAACAATATTTCCCGGAACTGCTTTCCTTGCGGCAAAGCAGGGTTGAATAAAGCATGTGCAATCCAGCTTGAGTAAAGTTAGAATAAAATAATCACCGCCATTAATTCAAGGGTATCGTTGCTGTTATTTGAAATGGAATGCATGGCTCCTCCTCCTGTAAGCAATGCATCGCCCGGACTAAGCTTGTTGATTTCTCCATTGTCATTAACAGTGGCGGTACCTTTTAGTATGTAAAAGATTTCTTCTTCATCGACATGCTCATGGGGGCCTATCGAGCAGCCCGGTTCAAGCTTGATTTTTGCAACAAGCCTTGCTTTTCCCTTCAATTCATCCTGTTTAAATATATGGCATATTTCAACGTCGCCCATTCCGCCCCTCATCCGGTTCCTGATTTCTGTAACCAACTCATCTTTTCTTCTTATCATAAAACCCATCCTTTCACAAGATTAATTTTAAATTTTACATGTAAACGTTGTATTTGAATATTGCATCCTACTCATATTCTACACAAACATAATAATTCCTTCAAACCCGGGCGTATTTAATTTATATGACGCATAATATGGCAAAACGACTTCCTTAGGCTAATATTGGAGCAAGGCATACGTATTGTTATGTTTTAGGCCAGAAAAAATCCGTAATTCGCCGCATGGATGCGGCGAGCCGTCACCTTAAGCCATGGATGGCGAGTGTGACGGGTAGGATTTTTTCGCCAGCCTTAAGCATTACTATCCGTAGCTGAAGCGACCATATTAGCCGAGGAAGTCGTCTCACCACTTCCATATTAGCCCTGGAAGTCATCCTTGCTTAAATTTTCTTCAAATTAATTTAATACACCCTTCAAACCCTATTTTTTATAACTAAATACTGTGATATTATTAAGCAAGAAAAATATAATATATGGGAGCTTATGTTTAAAAACTTATGTTTAAAGCTTATGAAGGGTTTTAGATAGTAGATATTAGGTACTAGATACCATAAATTCAAAATATAACGAGAGGTTGGTTAAAGTGAGAAAGATTATTTTAACAGGGGGAGGCACCGCGGGGCATGTTACTCCTAATTTGGCGCTTATTCCCGAATTGAAAAAATCAGGCTTTGACATCTATTACATAGGTACCAGTACGGGTATTGAAAGAAAACTGGTTGATGGCATGGGAATCGAGTATTTTCCCATTTCCGCCGGCAAGCTGAGAAGATATTTTGACCTTGAAAACTTAGCTGATATAGGGCGGGTTTTAAAAGGTTTTTGCCAATCAATAAAAATAATAAGAAAAGTGAAGCCGGATGTGGTATTCAGCAAGGGAGGCTTTGTTTCGGTGACAGTAGTATGGGCGGCCCGCCTTTTGGGGGTTCCTGTTGTAATACATGAATCGGATATTGCCCCGGGACTTGCAAACAGGTTATCCATGCCATTCGCCGATAGAATCTGCTATTCTTTCCCTGAAACGGAAAAATACCTTGACAGGTATGTTAAAAATAATAAAGCACGTCACACGGGAATACCCATAAGGAGTGAGTTGTTTTCAGGGGATGCAAATACGGGAAGAAGGATTTGCGGTTTCGGGGAGGAAAGACCTGTATTGCTTGTCATGGGCGGCAGCCAAGGTTCACGGTTTATAAATAATGCAGTCAGGAGTGTATTAAGGGAATTGCTGCTGGTATTCCAGGTATGCCATGTATGCGGCAGGGGAGGTGTGGATAATGCACTTCTTGGATTGAAAGGGTATAAGCAAATTGAATATGCAGCAGAAGAATTACCTCATCTCTTTGCAATGGCAGATGTGGTTGTATCAAGGTCCGGGGCCACCACCTTGTTTGAACTGCTGGCATTACGGAAGCCCAGCCTTCTCATCCCCTTGTCCAGGAGGGCAAGCAGGGGGGACCAGATAGAAAACGCCGAGTCCTTCAAGGGAAAAGGGTTCAGCTATGTTTTAAGTGAAGAAGATGTAAATCCTTCTTCCTTTGTGCGCGCAGTGATTGATTTATACAATGAACGCAAGGCAATAATTGGCAGGATGAGGGCCAGCAGCATGGGTGATGGAACTGAAAGGGTTGTTAAAGTCATACTGGACCTGCTGGTAAAAAGGTGAGAGAAATCCCTGCTTTATCTACTTGTTTTCAAAAACCTTCCTAAAATGAAAGCCATATATTGAAAGGGATATTGCCAGGGGGAAAAGCCTGGGACGCCTGAACAGGGACCAGAAAAACAGCTTCCAGTAATAATACCGTTCCCTGCCGATAATCCCCAGCCTGACCACGGACCTAAAAAATGCTGTAATGTCAATCAGCTTTATTTTCTTTACGCCTTTCATTATGGGATTGTATTCTTTCAAGAAGGTTATTACCCTGTCGTAATAGTGCTTTGGAGAATATATGGTATTGACTATTTGCTTGTAACCATTTATCAGCAGCTCAAAGTTCATCCTTGGTATGAAATTTATCGTGAACCCGGTATTGTCCCCGGACATGTCATGTAAAAGCCTTCCTTCTCCCACCAGCCTTTTGTATAGCTTTGTGCCTTTTGGAGCGTTAAGAAGGCCTACCATGGCAGTGACAATACCGCTTTCCTGGATGAATTTCACCATCTTTTCAAAAGTGGTTATATTATCATTGTCAAACCCTACTATGAAACCGCCCTGGACCTGAAGCCCATGCCTTTGCATTTTTTTCACGCACCCAAGAAGGTCCCGGCCCTTGTTTTGGAACTTGTTGCACTCAACAAGGCTGTTCTCGTCAGGGGTTTCAATTCCTATAAAAACAGTATCAAAACCGGCTTTTACCATTAGCTGCATCAGTTCTTCATCGTCGGCCAGGTTTATCGAGGCTTCCGTAAGAAAGGAAAAGGGGTATTTTTTCTTCTCCATCCAGTTGATTAAAGCTGGAAGTATTTCATCTTTCAATTTCTTCTTGTTCCCGATAAAATTGTCATCAACGAAAAACACCCCGCCCCTCCAGCCTGCTTCATACAGCGCATCCAGCTCGGATAACAGCTGTGAAGCTTTCTTGGTACGCGGATTGCGTCCGAAGAGGACGGTAATGTTGCAAAAATCACAGTTATAAGGGCAACCCCGGGAATACTGTATATTCATGGATGCATATTTTTTCATGTCAATAAGGTTCCATGAGGGGCAAGGGGTTTTTTCCATGTCAGCCCAGCCCTCCGGTTTATACAGGTGCCTTGTTGTACCATTTTTCAGGTCATTAATAAATTGCGGGAGGGTTGTTTCGCCTTCGTTTAACAAAATGTGGTCAACATCATTGTAATCCTCGCAGCTTGACGTAAATAGGGGCCCTCCTGCCACGGTTTTAACGCCCAATGCCTTGCAGCGGTCGATAACCTGGCGTGCAGATTCCCTTTGGATAACCATTGCGCTTATAAAAACATAATCAGCCCATAGAATATCTGCATCCTTGAGTTCTGACACGTTCATATCTACCAGCTTTTTTTCCCAATGGCCGGGAAGCATTGACGCAATGGTCAAAAGGCCCAGGGGAGGAAAACTGGCTTTCTTTGATATAAATTTAAGCGCATAATGGAAACTCCAGTATGTCTTTGGATACATCGGGTATACCATGAGTATTTTCATAATTTGCCACCTTTAACTTTCTACTAAAATTTATCAATTAATGCCATGACATAGTTGCTTTTCAAGCCGGGTTTTAATTCCCAAATATAAGCATGGTTTTTCACTTTATACTATACAGGCATAGTTTTACAGTTTATAAGTTCATAGTTTTGCTGTTATCCTGCATAATTTGTTTTGCATAGTTATTTTTTCTTTTTTCCAAGATAATATTCCAAGATGGGCTAATGATGCAGCAGTATATTTTATCTTGAAATATAAAAAAAACATGGAAGCAAGCTAATAACAAACTAAAACCAATCTAGTGATATAATTGTACCACAAAAACAAGGATGAAAACATTAAAATAATATTAATTATTTAAATTCCTCCTATTATCTAAACTACTTTTAATTATTTACGCAACTGTTTTCATATTTTTAACAATTTTTTTGGATGTTTTTGATATGGGTGTATTTAATTCATATGACACATAATATGGCAAAACGACTTCCTCAGGCTAATATTGGAGCAAAGCATACGGATAGTTGTGCTTAAGGCCAGAAAAAATCCGTAATTCGCCACATGGATGTGGCGAGCCGTCACCTTAAGCCATGGATGGCGAGTGTGACGGGTAGGATTTTTTCGCCAGCCTTAAGCATTACTATCCGTAGC
>JAAZDH010000100.1 GCA_012512865.1 Clostridiaceae bacterium
ATTTAAAACAAACGCGCTCTGCCACTGGTAATATATGGTTCACTTAAAAATATAAAATTTTTGTCTTGACAAAGGGGACATTTTAGTGTGCACATAAGTGCAAGACATACTTTTTCAATAGACTCTATCCTGATATAACTGTTTTATTTATACGATCTATGATGTCCTTGGTAATACTAACTACTCTAATTAATCTGCTTCTGTCGCCTCTTTTTTGACGAACAAATGTCGTAAATGCCTAAAATTAATAAACAAAATCACATATGTTTAGTATAAAATTACATGCAACTACTTAAATTAATTCTACTACACCATGTCTCTATAATAATCAAATCTTTGATAGAATTTTACATATAGTCATTCTACATCAAGTTCCTTTTTCCTTTTATACAAAGATTCTGGATAGTTTATCTTAAGCATTCTTACTCTTTTCACATGCCCTATAACCAACTTTACAGTCCTAACTACGAGTAATATATGTTAAATACATCATGCAGTACGGTAAGAGCTTTTTTTATTTTTTGCGTACCCAGAAGAGTTGCTGTAAAGATCAACGAAGCTACTGAAAGTAAATTTCATTTCTCCTATTATGAGAATAAAAGGATTCTTCAAATATATGTTCGTATTGTTTACATCTATTTGTTGTAATTTAACAACAAATAGATGTATATTCTAAAAAATTATGGACATAATAGAAATTTATGTATAAAAAAGACCAACACGGCAACAATCGGTATTAAGTAAAGCACAGCAATCAAAAAAATAGAAAGGAGTGAAAAACAATTGAGCGAGGGATAAAAAACAAAGAACTGTTGGTGTCGGTATCCCAGGCATGATACTTTATATGCGTCGTATAAAAAAAGTTTCGTGCCGTGAAAAATGATGCTTTTAGGAAGCATCAAAAATACTCTCACTATTACATAGCGGGATAGAAGCGAGGTGATAAAAATGATAGAAGATATGCTAAGCCCATACTTCTTACATCTTGAAGAAAAATGCATAAATAAAGCCACTGTGAATGATTACATTTCAGAGGTATCCAACTTCTTATGCTATCTGGGCAAAAAGAAAATTGACCCGAAGCTTGACAACATATCTGAAGACGTATTGGACGCATACTTTGCATGGCTAAGCGACAATGGGTACTCTGAAACAAGTATTGCAGAAAGGGCAAGACGTTTAAGGCACTTCTTCGATTATTGCGAAGACAAAGGTAAAATTTCTTCAAATCCCGTGAAAAAACAGATAGTGCAAAAGACAATAAGTGTCATGCATGACTATCTAACCAATGATGAAATAAAGACCTTGGTAGCAGCCGTAAATAATGAAACCGGGATAAATTATTTAAGAGACAAACTGCTTATCGTCTTCTTGCTCTATATGGGGATAAGACACAGCGAGGTCGCAAGGCTTAACTGGAGCGCTATAGACTTTGAAGAAAGCATGATCCTAAACAAAAAATGGAAAAAAGGCACAGTGCAAATCTTTGGAATGGGTGAAGAACTAAAAGAGATAGTATCAGCCTATTACGAAGCCAGTGCGCCAAAAAACCAGGACGATGCTCTGTTTACAGATGTCTTCGGCCGGAGATTAAATACTAGGTCTATACACAGGATAGTTAGGGACTATGCTAAAAAAGCGGGTATCCGCAGAAGGATAAGCCCACTAACCCTAAAGCACACCCATGCTTTGCATACAAAGCAAGACAACGCGCGTTCCCAGGATATGCAAATCATGCCAGGTCACGACAGCAATGTCCAATCGGAACGCATGGATATGTCCGATAATACATCCAGGTTATAACGAAAAAATGCAAAAGATAAGACGTCGCAAAACACTATCTGCTGCACGCAAGGGACCACGTTACCGTAGTTATAGAAGCTTTACATAAACACAAGAAGGGGCGGGGGCATACCTTAGCTAAATGATGATACTGTTTGCGGAGGTGTGTCCCTCTTTCTTGCCGCCGGGAATAATATAAACGTTCATAAGACACATATGTTTGACGGGGTGTAGATTTATGAGAAAAAAATGCAGGGCAAGAAGATGCAAAAGAATCATCGAACCTGAACTTATAAAAATTATAAATGAGTACCTATTTAGCCTGGAAGTCACTGACAGAGCAGAGGCCACTACTGAAAAATATCGCCGTATACTGCTTCAGTTTTTCAGACAATGTAAGAAACCTATACGAGAACTAACATGCGACGATGTTTTGGACTGGCTCGATACATTGGTTTTCGAAAATAAAAGTAAAAGGACTATTGCGCTTTACTTTGCCGTACTTAACAACTTTTTTAAGTACTGCCTTGGGGAAGAGCATATTAACAAAACGCTTGTCAAAAGAAGGTGGCGCACAAAAATACCGAGCACTCTTCCAAAGTTCTTAGACAGAGCGGAAATAGCCAGGTTAAAGATTTGCGCAGAAAAGCTTAGTTTAAGGGATAGGGCAATTATAATTTTTTTATTATCATCCGGTTGCAGGCGTTCTGAAGTTTCCGGGCTAGATATTGAAGACATTGACCTTGACAACCGTACAGCTAATGTGCTTGGTAAGGGGAATAAAAAACGTGAGGTGCACTTTTCTATAGAATGCGCACTTTTATTAAAGGAATACCTGGCTATTGATAAGAGGGACAAAGGGCCGTTGTTTCTTAATAAGCATGGCAAAAGATTAAAACCTAAAGGTATTTACAGAGTCGTTGTTAAGCTAAAGAAAATGGCCGATTTTCCGGAAAATCTCAGCCCGCATTCATTTAGACACACGTTCGCCTATGAACTTCAGGCAAAAGGTGCCGATTTGAATTTTATTGCATCAGAACTCGGACACGAAGACTTAAACACAACACGTATATACACTCAAGTTCTTACCAGAGATCTGATTGCTGCCTATAACAAACGCATGGGGTGGGTAATATGAAAAAGACCATGGAGTTAATTGAACACTATTTCAAAGACCACAAAACATGGTTTAGCGAGAACACTGTAAAAGTATACAGAATATCCCTGAAGCATTTTTTCGACTTTGTCGGCAAGCCATATGATGAAGTAAAAAAAGCCGATATACGGAAATGGCTCGAATATTTGAACAAAAAAGGCTTAAGTATAGGGACGAAAAATCTAAGGCTAATATCCGTGCGATTGTTTTTTCGTTATGCTTTTGAAGAAGGGTTAATCGACCGGGACCCGTCAGCAAATATAAAGACTGCTCGCAAAGAAAAAACAATCCCGCGTTGTCTAAACCGACGTCAGCTTATCGAACTTTTTGAAGTCACTAAAGATTCTGTTAGAGACAGGACTCTAGTTGAGATGCTCTATGCAACCGGCACCAGGATAAGCGAATTGCTGGAGATTAAAATTTCGGATATAAAATGGGATGGAAAACTAGCCTGGATTCGCAAAGGAAAAGGGAACAAAGAACGCTTTGTACTCTTCACTACCGAATGCGGAGCTAGATTGCGTGAATATTTGAAAACAAGAACCGATGCATCGCCATACATTTTTACGAACCGCCGTGGCGGACATTTGAGTGAAGCCTGGGTGCAGGCCATATTCCGCAGGTATTCGGAAAAGCTCGGATTTAAGGTTACACCCCATATGCTGAGGCATTCTATGGCGAGCCATCTGGCCGAGAAAGATATGCCCATAGCCTACATCCAAGAGCTTTTGGGACATAAAAACGTGAATACCACAAGGATATACGCCCAATTGAGCAGCGAAAAACGGAAGGAGCAATACGACAGCTACCAATAAAGTGCTAAACATGGAGGGTTAGAAAATGAAAGAATATTGGGTAGTCCAAAATGAAAATCTGCATCCCCAAAACCAAAAAATACTTAACGAATACTTAATGAGTATATGGATACAAAACATGAGTAAGTATACTATTATGTATCGTTCATGGTTTTTACAGAATTTTTTATTGTTCATAAATAAACCAGTGACCAACCTAACCTCGGATGATATCCTTAACTGGATTAACGAAAAATGCAGTGATCTAAAAGAGACCACTATTAACTGGCGATTGACTGTTTTGTCCTCGTTTATAAAATTTTGTCAGGAAGAGGAACAAAAATATATAGACGAAAGCGTGCGTATAAAAAAACACTGGCGGCCGAAGATACCCAAGCCGCTGCCCAAGTATCGTGACGAGGAAGAATTAGCACGTATGAATATAGCTGCAGAAAAACAAAATCTAAGGGACAGGACAATATATGAATTTTCCATAAGTTCTGGCTGTAGGGTCGGTGAAGTTAGCGGGCTGGAAATTGAAAAAGTGGACCTTAAGAACAGGACAGCTATTGTAGTAGGAAAAGGGAAAAAAGTTAGACAAGTGCATTTTAATGAAAAAAGCGCTATGCTTTTAGAAAAATTGTTGGAAAACCATCCCGAAGGCGCCTCTACGGTATTTCTTAATAGGTTTGGTAAAAAAATGCATGAAAGGAGCTTCCAAAATATTATAGCAAAAATCGGCAAAAAAGCCGGGTTATTAACTAAGCTAACTCCACACCAGCTTAGGCACACGTTCGCGACCGTTAAGCTTAATAAAGGAGCAGACCTTGTATTCATTTCGGACGAGCTAGGTCATTCAAGTTTACGGACTACAGGTATTTATGCAAGGGTGCTGGATGAGCGTATTACTGAGCTATATAGAAAATATATGGGTTAATGAGGATGGGAAAAATGCAAGAGACATTTGATATGATTAAAAAGTTTCTAGAAGATAATAAACTAAGGTTGGCTGAAGGTACATTAAAAAATTACGGGTATACACTTAACAGTTTCTTTGTTTATATGCAAAAAGACTACAAGACCATAAGAACGAAAGATGTTAGAGAATGGATAGCAAAATTGATGAATGACGGTTTGAAAGCCATTTCAATTGAATATAAGCTTGCTTGTCTAAAAAGCTTCTATTCATATCTGTTAGATGAAGAGCTAATAAGCAAAAACCCTGTTGCCAAATTGGCCTTGCCAAGAAAAGGCAACGCTCTGCCCTATTACCTGGAAGAAGAACAATTGCAAAAGTTAAGAGAGCTTGTAAAAGATGACCCTCTCGAAAGAGCAATCGTGGAGACCATGTACGTTACTGGAGTACGGGCTAGTGAACTGATAGAAATAAAGCTATCTGATATAAATTGGGAAACAAGAAAGATAGATATTAACGGAAAAGGGGAAAAGGAAAGGACTGTGCTCTTTACAAACGAGTGCGAGCTAAGGATAAAGAAATACTTAAATAATAGATGCGATAACAGCCCTTACCTTTTTCTGGGCAAAAAGGGAAAACCCATGGACCGATTCCTGCTCAATTATTATTACAAAAAATTTAGTAAAAAGCTTGGCTTCAAAGTCACCCCCAACACTATGAGACACACCTTTGCTGCACATTTGGCCATAAAAGGCATGCCGTTACAATACATTCAGACTTTACTTGGTCATGATAATCCGGAAACTACCAGGATATATGCAAAACTATTTGCCCACGTACGAAAAAAAATATATGATAGGTATATATAAGAACATTTTGTGAAAATAATTATAAATAGCATATATAGTGTAGGTTATTTGAAAATGTTAAAAATAACTATGAATTTCAATGTTTACACATTATATATTATACAAACTAGCAAAAAACCAGTTAAACCCCAGAACCCATACGTATCAAAGGTTCCGGGGTTTTTATATTTCTCGTCTTGGGACGGTAATGACTATTATCATATACTCACCGCCATATTGTAGTATTAAGCTGATTATACCAGGGAGGGGGTTTTTCCGAAAGGCCGGTCATTATAAACGCTTTTCAGTATGAATTGATTATAAACGATGACGCATAGTAAGAATAATGCGTCTTAATAATACTCGCTAATTAATTTGTTTATACTTGATTTTTGTAATTTTGTATTCAATAGTATTCGAATGTTAAACCCTGATTTCCCGTAACTTAACCTATACCAATAATAGTTAATATACTCAATTATTCCGAATAAAAAAAATCCAATAGCAATTAACAAATCTTTATTACTGCTTTTAATAAATGGTATCACTATACTTATGGTCACTAATACAATCATATTTAATCGTCTTAAAAACTTTAAGAGTTCTATCGTCTTATGATTAACTCTTTTCTTATTGGCTATTAATATATATCTATAAAACCAATACGCACTTCCTTGTAATAAGATAAGTATAAGATATGAAAATGCTACTAAACTAGCTATTCCAAGGTCTAATAATCTATATACAAAAATAAAAGTTAATAAAGCTGCGAATTCACCTATTGCTAGGTTTAACAACTGTTTCTTTAACCTACTCAATCTATCACCTCAAAGCTTTATGACGCATCTATCTACCTATGTTCATTATAACATATGAAGAAACTTCCTTTGTCGAGATGAAACCTGCCTATCGGCATTGTAAATATTTTTCGTTTTACCCCTTTTATTCGAACGTATGTTCGTGTATAATATATTTACCAGTATAATCTTCTACAGTTGGCAGCTTGTGGGTGGGAGGTTGAAGCAGTATGCAAAACAGGATAATAATGCACATAGACGTGAACTCCGCCTTCCTTTCGTGGCAGGCGGTTTATAACCTCCAGAGGGGTCATTCGGTGGACCTCCGGGAAATACCTTCCGCGGTGGGAGGAAACCAGGCCACCCGGCACGGCATAATACTCGCGAGGTCCATGCCGGCAAAAAAGTATGGTGTCAAAACCGGCGAAACGGTCTGGGAAGCCAAAAACAAGTGCCCGCAGCTTTTGCTGG
>JAAZDH010000101.1 GCA_012512865.1 Clostridiaceae bacterium
GCAAAACGACTTCCGGAGGCTAATATTGGAGCAAAGCTTACGGATAGTTGTGCTTAAGGCCAGAAAAAATCCGTAATTCGCCACATGGATGTGGCGAGCCGTCACCTTAAGCCATGGATGGCGAGTGTGACGGGTAGTATTTTTTCGCCAGCATTAAACATTACAATACGTAGCCGAAGCGACCATATTAGCCGAGGAAGTCGTCCTTGCTTATATTTTCTTCAAATTAATTTAATACACCCGCATAATTTTAAAAATTCCATATTGTAAATTGTTGACTTTTATTCGTGGGTTCAATATAATGAACATGTAAAGCAATATATTATAATAAAGCGTGTTACGCCCGGTTTTCACGGTGCTCTTGCGAGGAGTGGTTGAAATGTATTTTATGAAGGCAGTAGTAAAAGATAAACCCGAAAGGGGTATTAGTGTATGTAATATGCCCGTCCCTGCCGCGGGGCCCGGGGAGGTAATCATCAAGGTAAGGATGGCAGGTATTTGCGGTACTGATTTACATATATATAATTGGGACGATTGGGCAAAAAACCGGGTAAAAGTACCTGTAATAATAGGCCATGAATTTATCGGCGAAATAGTGGACATGGGCCCTGGCGTTGTAAACTTAAAGACAGGCCAGCGGGTTTCGGGAGAAGGGCATATCACCTGCGGTCATTGCCGTTATTGTAGAAACGGGAATGCCCATATCTGCCAGGATGTTAAAATTGTAGGGGTGGACAGGAACGGCTGTTTCTCCGAGTACCTATGCATACCTGCAAGTAATGTATGGCCCGTCCGCGATTCCATACCGGACAAATACGGGACCTTGTTCGACCCCATTGGAAATGCAATGCATACCGTAATGTCCCAGCCGGTTAACATGAAAGCGGTATTAATAACGGGTGCAGGCTCAATCGGGCTTTTTGCCGTGGCCATCACAAAGTCCAACGGGGCGGCGAGGGTCATCGTATTGGAGCCAAATCCATATAAAAGGGAACTTGCAGCCAAGATAGGGGCGGATCTTGTCATCGATTCTTCTGACCCCGGTGCCAGGGAAAAGATAATTGATGCCACTGACGGGAACGGCCCGGATGTGCTCCTCGAAATGAGCGGGCATCCCGGTGCATTGCGCATGGGACTGGACTTGCTAAGCAATGGTGGAACTGCAAGTCTTCTTGGCATCCCGGAGCGGGAAGTTCCAATAAACGTTGCAGGGGATATAGTATTTAAGGGCATAACAATACATGGGATAACTGGAAGACGCATATTTGAAACCTGGTACCAGTGCGAAAGCTTCCTGTTGAAGGAAGGACACTTGATTGAACCGGTGATAACACACAAGGTTACACTGGACAATATAGAGGAAAGCTTTCTTTCAATGAAAAGGGGCGAGGCTGTAAAAGTCCTTGTAGAAGTTGGAGTTTAGCAGCAGCAACCTTCAAATTCTTACGGCAGCCTGCAAGTTATTACAGCAGCCTGTCAATTACGGCATTTTAAGGGGCTATAGTTGATATGCAATTAAATATTTAATTGATATTGAATAAACTAAAAATAAAATAAAATAAACATTTAATAGATATAAAACAAACATCGATTAATAACATAAAAAACAAGTAAACATTGATTATTGAATAAACATTGATTGTTAAAAACAAAAACAGGTTGGGAGGTCCATGGTCATGAAAAACGGGTTTTACAATAATCTCGAGAAAGAACTGGAGATGTTGAAGCAAAGCGGAATATACAAGGAACTAAGGTACTTGCAATCGCCCTTGTCAAGCAAGGTAAGCCTGGAAAACCTTGGGGAAGTCATAGTGCTGTGCTCCAACAACTACCTGGGGCTTGCGGATAATCCCC
The DNA here is from genome assembly GCA_012512865.1 of Clostridiaceae bacterium. GTDB lineage: Bacteria > Bacillota > Clostridia > Acetivibrionales > DUMC01 > Ch48. The sequence continues at coordinate 1,855 of JAAZDH010000101.1, forward strand.
AGGTTGTTGAAGCCGGTATAAATGCCCTTAAAAAATACGGCGCAGGTGCCGCCAGCGTGCGCTTTATTTGCGGCACTTACGATATCCACAGGGAGCTTGAAGATAAAGTAGCAAAATTTCTTGGAAAAGAATCGGCCCTTACGTATACCTCCTGCTGGGCTGCAAATACGGCCGTGATTCCCGCCCTATTAAAAGCCGGGGATGCGGTGATATCCGACGAATTGAACCATGCAAGCATTATTGACGGGTGCAGGCTGCTGGGGAGAGACGTAAAAAGGCTGATTTACAAGCATGCGGAAATGAATTCCCTGGAAGAAAAGCTGAAAGAGGCAGGAGAAGCAGGTACAAAACTGATTGTAACGGATGGAGTTTTTTCAATGGAGGGTGATGTGGCTCCCCTGAAAGATATTGTCGAGTTGGCCGGGAAATACGGGGCACTTGTCATGGTGGACGATTCCCATGCCACCGGGGTTATAGGGAAGACAGGAAGGGGCACGGAGGAATACCATGACATCATGGGCAAGGTTGATATTATCACGGGAACCTTCGGCAAAGCCCTGGGAGGGGCAGGCGGCGGATTCATTACAGGAAGAAAATCCATAATTGATATATGCATCCAGCGATCGAGGCCGCATCTTTTCTCAAACTCACTTCCGCCTGTACTTGCAGCCATAGCAATTGCCGCCCTGGAATACCTGGAATCAAATCCCGGTATTGTTGAATCCCTACGCGAAAAGACGCGGTATTTCAGGGATAAGTTGAAGAAAGCAGGCTTGAATCCCCTTGAGGGAGATAGCGCAATCATTCCCATAATTATCGGGGATACTGCCAAGGCCATAAAAGTAGCAGGTGACATGCTGAAAAAGGGAGTATATGCGATAGGTTTCGGCTACCCTGTAGTGCCTGAAGGTACTGCAAGAATACGGATACAGGTTTCCGATGCCCTCTCGTATCCTGATATAGACTATTCAATAAATATAATCAAGGAATCAATAGAAAAGCATATATAAAAACCGTGGAATTAGTGGAATATTTTATTGAAATCGTATATAATAATTATTGGTTATGGATGGCATATATAGCTATGGATGACAGGAATAATTATTGCAGGGGATAAAAACTATCACAGGTTATTATAGTTGGCGTATTTTACAGGCAGCATTATTACAGGCGGCAGCAATAAATACTCTTTGATTTATTAGCTTAATAGCACCTGCACGTTGCAAGTAACAAGGCATGGCGGTTGCCTGGATATTGGAGAACAACTTGGGAGCACAATACAGGCGCACAATTTAATACAATTTAATAATGGTAACCGTTGGATGAAAGGTATAGGAGATACCCATGTACTGCTTGACTGGCTAAGCTTTTATAGCTTCACGGGCCCGGCTTAAGCCGGCACATGGGAGCCGAAGGAGCAAGCCGGTTGGTGGCATGATGCCGGCGAAACTCTCAGGCAAAAGGACTGTACCTGGACGACTCTCTGAAAAGCTAATGTAAATTAGCACCGAAGGGGCAACATCCCTTTAGACCGTGGATGGAATCTCTCAGGTAGAAAAACAGGGGGAGGATAACAATACATGTTATCTTCCCTATATTTTTTAGATAGGCGTGTTTGTTTCTTTTGGATATGCTGGTTTGGATGCGTGAATAGTAGCATGGGTTTAGATAAGCGGAAAATGCGCAGGTAATACCGGGAGCTTGGATACACGAGTAATAGTGTAAGCTTGGAATCATTGCGCCCTGTGAATATGGCCCTGGCATACTGCTGGATACGCAAGTAATAACGTGAGTTTAGGCGGCAAGTTTAGGCATGCTAATAATATTATGGTATTGCAGGTTCATAAACGAAAATAATACAGCATATTTATTTGTGCATAAAAATAATACAGGAAATTTATTTGCGCGAGGAATATGAAAAAATAAAAAAACTAAAAAAAGCCCAGGAGGTGGTACGGCATTGAAAAGGACGGTTTTGCATGAAACACACTCCGGTCTTGGCGCCAAAATGGCCGAGTTTGCTGGCTGGCTCCTGCCCACCTGGTACTCGGGAATCATCGAGGAACATGAAAGGGTAAGGAAGGCGGCAGGAATATTCGATGTTTCCCACATGGGTGAAATCATGGCGGAAGGGCCGGATGCGGGGGAATTTATTCAAAAACTGGTCACTAACAACATTGAAAACATGAAAACCGGGAGGGCCCGGTATTCACCAATGTGCTATCCCAATGGAGGCACGGTTGACGACATATTGATATACAAGTTGTCGGATACGAAATACTTGCTGGTGGTAAATGCAGCGAACACCGAAAAGGATTTTAACTGGATGAAAAGCATGGCCTGTGGAAGAACCGAAATCAAGGATGTTTCCGGTGAATATGCCCTACTGGCGGTCCAGGGGCCAAGGGCCGTACATATCCTAAAGAAAATGACCGACTTTCCCCTGGAATCCATGAAACCATTTGATTTTGTGGGAAGTGTGCCTGTGGCCGGTGTTGACTGTATGCTGTCAAGGACAGGCTACACGGGTGAGGACGGGTTCGAGTTGTTCGTAAGCCCCTGGGATGCAAAACAGCTCTGGGATAAAATCCTGGAAGAAGGAAAGGATGAAGGGCTTGTACCGGCAGGCCTGGGAGCCAGGGACACCTTGAGGCTCGAGGCAGCCATGCCCCTTTACGGGCATGAATTATCTGAGGATATAACACCCTTGGAAGCAGGATTGGAAAGGTTTGTAAAGTTCGACAAGGGTGATTTCACGGGCAGGGATGCCTTGCTGAAACAAAAGGAAGAAGGCCTTTCCAGGCAATTGACAGGATTCGAAATGCTGGACAGCGGTATTCCCAGGAATGGCCACAGGGTGCAGGTAGGTGACGAAGTCATTGGTTTCGTGACCTCGGGAAGTTTTATACCCACGATGAAAAAAAACGTTGGTATGGCATTGTTGAAAAGGAAATACTGTAAAATGGGCACGGAAATCGAGGTTGTGGTAAGAAACAAGACTTTGAAAGCCAGGATTACAAAGTTACCATTTTATACAAGGAAAGGGGAGTAAATCCATGATTATTAAAGAGGGTTTAAAGTATTCAAAGGAGCATGAATGGGTAAGGGTGGAGGACGGCGAGGCATACGTGGGCATCACGGATTATGCCCAGAATGCCCTGGGGGATGTTGTTTTCGTGGAGTTGCCGGAAATCGGGGCCGGGCTTAATGCAGGGGACAGCCTTGGGGTAGTTGAATCGGTCAAGGCGGCCTCGGACGTTTATACACCTGTTGCCGGCACGGTAATTAAAGTGAACCAAGAATTAACAGAAAACCCGGGGAAAATCAATGAAAGTCCTTACGAAGCCTGGATAGCGGTAATTAAGCTGAGTGACCCTTCGCAACTGGACGAATTAATGGATGAAAAGGAATACAAGGAATTCTGTTCGAAGGAGGGATAAGCTTGTTGGAACATACATCACCCTCAAGGTATATATCCAATACTCCCGGGCAGGGTAAAACCATGCTGGAGGAGGTGGGGAAAAAGTCCGTTGAAGAGATTTTTGATGATATTCCCGCTTCTGTCAGGCTGAAAGAAAAATTGGATATTCCCGGACCCATGCCTGAAATGGAACTCGTAAGGCACATGGAAGTACTGGCGGCTAAAAATGTAAATACGGGAGAATATGCATGTTTTCTTGGGGCAGGGGCCTATGACCATTACGTGCCAGGTATAATAAAACACATGCTTGGCAGGGGGGAATTCTACACGGCATATACCCCTTACCAGCCCGAAATAAGCCAGGGCACGCTCCAGGCCATATTTGAATACCAGACCATGATTTGCGAACTTACAGGCATGGACGTATCAAATGCATCCATGTACGACGGGGCTACTGCTGCAGCCGAAGCAATCCTGCTGGCCTGCAACCTGAAGAAGAAGAAAAAAGCCCTGGTATCAAGAAGTATTCACCCTGAAACCAGGGAAGTTATAAGGACGTATGCAGCATATAACGATATTGAAATCATGGAAGTCAGCTTTAGCGAAGAAGGGATCACGGATGAAAAGGACCTGGAAGGCAAGTTTACGAATGACTTTGCGGCTTTAATCGTACAAAGTCCCAACTTTTTCGGCTCAATCGAGGACATGGACAACATGGGCAGGATAACGAAAGCAAGGGACGCCTTGTTCATAGCCGTGGTTGACCCGGTATCCCTTGCCATTTTAAAGCCGCCGGCTGAATACGGTGCCGATATCGCCGTTGGAGAAGGCCAGTCCCTGGGGAACTCCTTAAGTTTTGGAGGGCCTTACCTGGGTTTTTTTGCAGCAACAAGGGAGCTGGCAAGGAGGATGCCCGGGAGAATCGTGGGGCAGACAACGGACACCAGTGGCAACAGGGGATTTGTACTTACATTGCAGGCAAGGGAGCAGCATATAAGAAGGGAAAAAGCGACATCGAATATTTGCACCAACCAGGCATTGAATGCCCTGGCGGCCACTATTCACCTGGTGGTAATGGGCAGGAGGGGATTGAGGGATGTTGCGAACCTGTGCATTCAAAAAACCCATTATGCCTATGAAACACTACTGGGTACGGGCAAATTTGCACCTGCTTTCCAGGCACCTTTCTTCAAGGAATTTACGCTTTGTGTCAAGGATGGGAACCTTTCCGTAAGTGAAATAAACAGGAGACTGTTGGAAGAGAAAATCATCGGGGGATACGAGCTTGGTAAAAAATACGAGAATTTAAAGAACGCATGGCTGGTTGCCGTCACCGAGAAGAGGACAAAAGAAGAGATCGACCGGTTGGCGGAAACAATAAGAAATATGTAACCGGGACAAAAATATGTTCCCGGGATAAATAAAAAAAGGAAAATGAAAATTTAAGATAAGGAAAATATGACTGGAATAGGGACCGGGAAAGGGGATTGGTATGGAAGATAGGGTTTTAATATTTGAAAAAAGCAAACCGGGGCGCATTGCATACTCGCTGCCTGCTTGCGATGTTCCTCAAAAAGAGCTGGACCAACTGGTTCCGGCCGAATACCTAAGAGACGGGACCCCGGATTTGCCGGAAGTGAGCGAGGTTGATGCGGTAAGGCATTTTGTCGGGCTTTCAAGGCTGAATTACGGGGTGGATACCGGTTTTTACCCGCTTGGTTCATGCACCATGAAGTATAATCCCAAGGTAAACGAGGACGCAGCATCATTGAAGGGTTTTACCTCGGTACACCCCTACCAGCCGGAAGATACCGTCCAGGGCTGCCTGGAAATCATATATAGATTGGGTGAAATGTTGTCAGAAATCACCGGCATGGAAAAATTCTCAATGCAGCCAGCAGCCGGCGCACATGGCGAGTTGACCGGGCTGATGATAATCAAGGCATACCATAAAAGCAAGGGAGACTTGAAACGCAGGAAAATCCTTGTCCCGGATTCATCACACGGGACAAATCCTGCATCGGCGTCACTGGCGGGTTTCGAGGTGCAGCACGTAAAATCTGACGCGGACGGAAACGTGGACATGGATGCACTGAAAGCTGCTGCTGGAGATGATGTAGCGGGGTTAATGCTTACCAACCCCAATACCCTTGGACTTTTTGAAAAAAATATCGGGGAAATTGCAAGCGCCATCCATGATGCGGGCGGCCTTCTTTATTACGACGGTGCCAACATGAATGCCATTCTAGGGATTTCCCGGCCTGGGGACATGGGTTTTGACATTGTACACTTGAACCTTCATAAAACCTTTGGAACTCCCCATGGAGGCGGAGGACCCGGTTCAGGGCCGATAGGCGTCACAAGGGAGCTTGTACCGTTTTTGCCGTTGCCCGTAGTTGAGTTCAAGGATGGCAAGTATTGCCTTGATTACGACAGGCCCTTATCCATCGGCAGGATCAAGTCTTTTTACGGTAATTTCCTGGTACTGGTGAAGGCATATACATATATCCTGTCAATGGGTCCTGAAGGCTTGAAGAAGGCAGCCGAAACCGCGGTAATAAATGCCAACTATGTCATGGAGAAACTTAAGGAATACTACGTGCTCCCATACCAGCGAACCTGCATGCACGAGTTTGTAATTTCTGCACAGAAGCAGAAAGAAGAACACGGGGTGACAGCCCTTGACGTGGCAAAAAGGCTCATGGATTACGGTTTCCACCCACCCACGGTTTACTTTCCCTTGATAGCCAAGGAAGCGCTAATGATAGAACCAACTGAGACAGAAAGCAAGGAAACCCTGGATAAATTCATCGATGCAATGATAAACATAGCAAAAGAAGCCGCGAGCAACCCTGAAATAGTAAAGAAATCACCTCATAACACCCCAATAGGAAGGCTTGATGAAATCAAGGCCGCCAGGGAACCCGTGTTAAGATGGGAAAGGGATAAATAAAGCCTGGTTGAATACCAGGCACCCTTATTTTTTCACTTGCCGGCAAGCCTTATACCATGTACTTTTTGATTTCCTCGCAGAAATCACCGCAGTCATCCGTATGAGCTTCAACTTTTATCGGCTTGCTTAAATCAAGGCTGAAAATACCCATTATTGATTTTGCATCAACCACGTAGCGCCCGGACGAAAGGTCAACATCGAATTCATACTTGTTTACGATATTTACAAAATCCTTAACGTCATTAATGGATTTCAACATAATGTTAAAAGACTTCATTGTAATCCCCCTTTTTTCAATAAAAGTAATGGCGTGGAAATGACTTATAAAATTAATTATTATATTTCATATTTAATGATATATGGTTTAGGGGCTTAAGTCAATTAAAATATGCTGAAAATTGCATAAATATCGGGGTGTCATATTGTATAAATATATATTGACAATATGGATATGTTGCATATTGCAATATGTTTTAATAATGATATATATTGATATATGACGTATATGTAGGCATATAAGGAGACGCTGCAAATGAAGAAAGTCATTGGATGGTTTAAAACACTGAAGGCTGAAACAATAGTGGCAAACCTGATAAGGGTAATGTTCGTGCTGGCGGTTATAGTAAGCTTGCTGAACGGGATTTACCTGGATGCATTTATAGCTGCATTTACGCTATTTCTTACATTCCTGCCGTCCATTATTGTAAAAAAAAGCTGTATAACTTTGCCTCCCAGTTTCCAGGTTGTCATCCTCTTGTTTATATTTGCTGCAAATTACCTGGGTTCATACCGGCTCTACTATGAAAAATTCTGGTGGTGGGACAGCATGCTCCACGGGCTTTCAGGGTTGATGCTGGGTTTTGCGGGGTTTCTCCTTGTGTATATTATAAACGGGGCACAAAAGCTTAATGTATCTTTAAGCCCTTTATTCGTGGCAATATTTGCTTTTGCCTTTTCATTAAGCATAGGTGCCTTGTGGGAGATTTACGAGTTCACTATGGATTCCCTGTTTGGGCTAAATTTGCAGCGTACAGGATTGGACGATACCATGTGGGACCTTATACTGGATGCTTCCGGTGCCCTGGTTGCTTCAGTTTCCGGGTACCTTTACGAGAAAAACCGGAAGGATGGTATTTTCAAAAGGATGTTCACTAAATTTATAAGCATGAATTCGCACTTTTTTACTGATAACACCCAACCGGAAAAAGATGGGGGAGAATAAATTACTTTAAAATGGGAAATGGTAATGGGCATGGTTGATTTAAGCGGTATGGCCGGTTTAAATGACATGGTCGATTTAAGGCTTGGGAATGACGAATTTTACAGGAAATACGGGAGAAAAAAGAGAGCAGGCATATTAACGCTTGGATGCAAGGTAAACCAGTATGAGTCGGAAGCCATATCAGGCATGTTTGAAAATGCCGGGTATGAAATCGTTGATTTCGGTGAAAAGGCCGATGTATATGTAATAAATACATGTACTGTTACAGGCATTAGCGCGAGAAAGTCGAGGCAAATGATAAGCAGGGCCAGGAAAAACAATAAAAATGCCATCATAGCGGTAGTAGGGTGTTACCCGCAGGTTGCACCGGAGGAGGTAATTGCAATACCGGGTGTGAACTTGATAATGGGCACAAGGGACAGGGACAAGCTAATGGACCATATCGGGAATATCATTGAAAACCTGGGCAAAGATGCATGGCCGAACAGCTGCAAGATAAATGCGGTAAATGACATAAAGGAAATAAGAAGCTTTGAAAAAATGCATGTTGAAAATTACAGGGACCGTACCAGGGCCTACCTGAAAATACAAGATGGTTGCACCCAGTTTTGCTCCTACTGCATAATTCCATATGCCAGGGGAACCATAAGGAGCAGGGAGCCCCGGGATGTTATTGCCGAGGTAAAAAAACTTGCATCAAACGGGTATAAGGAAGTTGTGCTGACAGGCATACATGTGGCTTCATATGGAAAGGATTTGAAAAACACGTCCCTCCTCGACATTATATGCAGGGTCCATGAAATTGAAGGAATCGAAAGGATAAGGTTAAGTTCTGTCGAACCAACCATAATTACGGCTGAATTTGTAAATACTGTCAAGCAGCTGGGGAAATTATGCCCCCACTACCATATTTCCCTGCAAAGCGGATGCGATGATACTTTAAAAAGGATGAACCGCAGGTATACCACCTCGGAATACAAAAATATCGTTGACATGTTAAGAAGCAATATAGATGATGTATCCATAACCACCGATGTCATGGTGGGATTTCCCGGTGAAACTGACCAGGAATTTGAACAGACTTACAATTTCGTGGAAGGGATATGTTTTTCCAAGATGCATGTTTTCAGGTTTTCACCCCGCAAAGGTACACCCGCTTATTCTTTTAAGGGGCAGGTGCCCGACAAGGTCAAGGAGGAAAGAAGCAACAGGCTGATAGAGCTTTCAATGAAATGCTCCTTGAAATTCCATGAAGCCTTTGTTGGAAGAACGATGCCTGTTCTCTTTGAGCAGGAGTCGGACCGACCACGCTTTTTTGAAGGGCTGACACCGAATTATATCCGCGTATTATGCGAGCTTGGCGGCAATATAAAGGGGGAAGATTTAACCGGGGAAATAAAAAATGTCGTGCTCAAGGAAGCCCGCGAGGATTTTATGATAGCAGGAATGGATGACAGCTTGTGATTTTCTTTCTTGCAAATATTGATAAAATTAATGTTAGAATGGTAAAATAAGTGTATAATATAGATGATAATATGGATGCATGGATAGATGCTCATAAATTTTGCCATGCACATGCAAATCCTGCTGTGCACGTAAAATTATGCCATGTGTATATAAATGCTGTATGCTGCCGTGTTATATACCCACCGGCAAGATGGGAGTGAGAGATGCAATGGTTGATAAGGAAACCATGATGTTCAAGATGGAAAAGAGCAATGCCGACCAGGCTCGTGAGATACTTACGACGATATACCAGGCATTGAAGGAAAGAGGGTATAATCCTATTAACCAGATCGTGGGATATATCCTTTCAGGGGATCCTACGTATATTACAAACCATAAAAATGCCAGGAACATGGTGAGGAAACTGGAGAGGGATGAATTGCTCGAGGAAATCCTCAAGTACTACCTTGAATCCGGACGGCAAGAGGAGAAGAAATAGAGAAAAAGCAGGGATGAAACGGGGAAGCAATAAAGATTGGCAAACTGGTGCCGCAAATATTGCAAATATGTTTAAACAGCAAGCAATATGGGAAAAATGGCAGCAGTACATGCGGCAATGCATGCAAAGCAGCATGTAGTCCGGAGGTTGGGATGGAATACATAGAATTAGGGAAAACAGGGATTGAAGTTTCGTGCTTGTGTTTTGGAGCCCTTGTAATAGGCCCATTGCAGGTTAATCTTCCTGTAGTTGCCGGAGCAGATGTAATTTGCAGGGGGTATGAACTGGGCATAAATTTTGTGGATACCGCGGAGCTTTACGGCACTTATCCTCATATAAAAGAATCAATCAGGAGATGGGGTAAAAAACCGGTTATTTCTACAAAAACCTACGCATATACAAAGGAAGGCGCTGCCTTGAGCCTTGAAAAAGCAAGAAAAGAATTGGACCTGGATGTCATAGATATATTCCTCCTCCATGAACAGGAAAGCAGGCTTACTTTGAAAGGACACAGGGAGGCGTTGGATTATTTTATTTCCCGGAAGCAAAAAGGTATAATAAGGGCTGTTGGTGTGTCCACCCATAACATCGAGGTGGTGGAAGCATGCGCGGAAATGCCGGAAATTGACGTAATACACCCGCTTATAAATAAAGAAGGCATTGGGATTGGTGACGGCACGGTGGAAGAGATGCTGGCTGCCATCAAAAAAGCTCATGATGCCGGCAAGGGAATATACAGTATGAAGCCCCTGGGAGGGGGGAACCTTATCAGCAGGTTTGAAGAAAGCATGAATTTCGTGTTGAACATACCGTATATCCATTCTGTTGCAGTCGGAATGCAGACAAAAGACGAAGTTGAAATGAATACAAGGATATTCGAAAAGCGGGAAGTGCCGGAAGAGTTGCGGGCCAGGGTGAAAAACAAGCGAAAGAAGCTTCACGTTGATTATTGGTGTGAAGGCTGTGGCAAATGTGTTGATAGATGCAGGCAGGGAGCCCTTGAGATTATAAACGGCAAAGCCATGGCAAAGGAGGAACTGTGCTTATTATGCGGTTATTGTGCCAGCGCCTGCCCCCAGTTTGCAATAAAGGTGTGTTGAGGGTTATTAAGCAAAACCGTTTGTGATATGCAGGTATTATAAATGTTTCTTATATGCAAGTGTTAAAAAAGTATTTGCGGTATGCAAGTATAAAAAAGTGTTTATAACAGGCAAGTACTGGAGATATTTTTAATGTGCAAGAAATGAGAAATACTTGCGACATGTAAGTATTGAAATATTGATAAACGGGCGGGAGAGACAAAAAAACGTTGAGAATAATGGGAATTGATTACGGGGATGCAAGGATAGGGATAGCAATAAGCGACCCTTTTGGCTGGACGGCCCAGCCGGTTGAAACAATCAAGTGGAAGAATAATATTATTTACCCGGTGGAAAGGATAAGGAACCTGGTAGAAAAGTACGACGTGAAAAAAATCATAGTGGGTTATCCCAGGAACATGAATGGAACCTTGGGGCAGAGAGCCATAAAAACGGACCGGTTTATAGAATACCTGGCCGCGGCGGCGGGAGACCTGGAGATAATAAAATGGGATGAGAGATTGTCAACGGTTGCAGCAAACAAGATACTCAATGAAACAGGTGTAAAATCAGCCAGGAAAAAAAAGACCATCGATCTTATAGCTGCCACTTATATTCTCCAGGGATACCTTGACAGCATGAGGAACGACAGCACGAGGAACAAGGAAAACGGCGAAATGAAATATGATAATGCAAAAAATGCCAGCACAAGCGGGGAGAAAGAATAAAAGGTAAAACAAGCGCAGGTGATGCATAAAAAATGCTTAAACGGGAATTTATAAGCATTGAAGAATGATTAAGGCTTAAAAAAGAAAACTGGTAAAATTCGATGAAAATATAGGAAATGTTTTTGCATTATGCTA
>JAAZDH010000011.1 GCA_012512865.1 Clostridiaceae bacterium
CCCATATATAAAGCAATAATGGATTATACGGAGAAAAATGTTATACCTTTTCATATGCCTGGACACAAGAGGGGAACGGGTTTTCCCCGGGAATTCGCAGAAAATCTCACAAGGCTTGATGTAACAGAGATCCCGGGCATGGATAACCTGCATTTCCCGGAAGGCATAATAAAGAAAGCACAGGATTTGGCTGCAAGTGCTTTTGGCGCTGACAGGACTTATTTCCTGGTAAACGGTTCTTCCTGCGGGATTCATGCTTCAATAATGGCGGTTTGCAAGCCTGGAGACAGGATAATTATTGCAAGGGATTGCCACCGCTCCGCTGTCGCCGGGGCAATGCTTGCGGGGGCTGAACCGGTATATGTTGATACGGAGGTAGATGATTTTTTCGGGATAACTTCGGTGCTGGAACCGGGAAAATTGAAAGAAAAACTGGAAGAAAACACGGATGTTACGGCAGTTTTCATAACAAGGCCCAATTACTACGGCATATGCTCGGATATAGGCAGGATAGTGGAAATTGTCCATTCGCACGGAAAAATTCTCATCGTGGATGAAGCCCACGGAGCCCATTTAAAATTCAACAAGACCTTGCCTCCCGGTGCTATCCAGGCAGGGGCGGATATTTGCGTGCAAAGCGCCCATAAAACTTTGCCTGCCTTGTCACAGGGGGCATACCTGCATGTAAAATCAAGCAATGTGGATATTTCAAGGCTGGAGTTTTACTTAAGGATGCTGCAAACCACCAGCCCTTCGTATGTTATCATGGCATCGCTGGATATTGCCAGGGGGATCATGGGATGTTTCGGAGAGCAGCTATTGGATGAGGTGATAAAAAATACGGAGCAAGTAAGATGCTGCGCAAGAAGCTCGGAAGGATTCACACCCCTTGAAGAAGCTTATATTTCCCGTTTACATGGCCATGGAGCATCTTATAAAACCCTGGATAAAACAAGGCTAGTGATAAACTCGAGAAAACTTGGTGTTACGGGCAATACTGTATCACGCATGCTAAAGGAAAAATATGGAATACAAGTTGAAATGTCCGACGTGTTGAATATTGTCTGCATGGCAACGGTATCTGACAAAAAAGAGTATTTTGATGCATTATGCAAGGCTTTGGATGGGCTGCCCCTGGAGTTTAAAAGAAATGAACGGGGGAAACTAAGCAAAATTGATAGCTCGTATGGTGACCTGGAAAAATGCTTGTTTAAATATGAGAAGCTTAAAAAGCTGCCCCCGCCCAGGCAGGGGGTTAGCCTTCGCGATGTAGGGAAAACAAAGGGAAGAACCGTGGAGCTTAAACGTTCGATAGGAAAAGCAAGCCGTGATTTTATCGTACCGTATCCCCCGGGCGTGCCGGTGGTGTGCCCCGGCGAAATTGTGACCGGTGAAACTGTCGAATATATTTACAGCTTGATTGAGCTGGGCGGCAATGTTAACGGTGTATACGAAAAAGAAGGAAAATATTTCGTGGATATAATCAGATAGTGTGATATAATTTACTTAAGGAGACTTGACCATGAAAAAGGGGATATTTATTACCATAGAAGGCATTGACGGTTCTGGGAAATCTACACAGGTACAATTTATAAAGGATTACCTGGAACAAGAGGGGTATGACGTACTGGTAACAAGGGAGCCCGGTGGTACGAAGATTAGTGAGAAAATCCGTTCGATAATCCTTGACCCTGGTAACAGGGAAATGGGCGTGATAACCGAGATGCTATTGTATGCTTCTGC
>JAAZDH010000102.1 GCA_012512865.1 Clostridiaceae bacterium
CTATACCCTTGCAATGGTATTGAACGAATTTATGCTTCAACGCAATGCCAGGATTAGTGCAGCAATAATTGCAACTGATATAGACAGGGATGCCCTGGACAAGGCAAAAGAGGGAAAATATTCTTGCAAAAGCGTTGAAAAGTTACCTGGAGAATACTTGGATAAGTATTTTGCACAAGAAGGTGAATTTTACAAGGTAAAAGACAGTTTAAAGAAGCAAGTAATATTTGAATATCTCGATCTTTTGGGTGATCCATACCCTAAAAACTGCGACTTGATTATCTGCCGGAATGTTATTATATATTTTACCGAGGAAGCCAAGAAGGAAGTCTATTTAAAATTAAGCCAGGCTCTAAATCCAGGAGGCATCCTGTTTGTAGGAAGCACGGAGCAGATAATAATGCCGCAAAGGTACAACCTTGCACCGGTAAGAACATTTTTTTACGAGAAAGTATAGTGATGGACGGGTAGAATGTTTACAAGGCCTTTTACAAATAGGGGATCCCAGCAGTTAAGATTGCAAGGGGTAAGAGCATACAGGTAAACAGAAGTTAAAGCTAAAAGGAATTTTATTACAGGCAGAAAGAAAGTTTATAAGGTTTTTTACAAATCGGGGATCCAAATTATAAGAGAGTACAAAATAATACTATAAACAGAATATAAAAGGCGACAGGTTTTCTAAAAAACTTGCCGCTTTTTTCTTGGTGCGAGAGACAGGACTTGAACCTGCACAAGATTGCTCCCACCAGAACCTGAATCTGGCGCGTCTGCCAATTCCGCCACTCTCGCAAAAACAACACATCGCTGCTGCATAATTAATTTTACAATAAGAGATGCATAATTTCAAGTATAAATTTTTCAAGTGTAAATTGAAGTGTAAATTTAAGTTTTCTTTAAGAAATGTTGTTTAGGGGCAGATTTTTAGTAGTCGCAATGTGTTTGCCACCGCTATGCATGTAATGATGCCTGCGGCAGTTGGTGTTGCAAAAGAAGCCAATGTCCATTTTATACTTTGGGTTTCCTTTCGTATAGTCCATAATGTAGTTCCGCAAGGAAAGTGCATTAATGTGAAAAGCATAAAGCACACTGCGGTAAGCCAAGTCCAGCCATTGGCTGCAAGGAGCCTTCTTAAATCTTCCAGGGATCTTAGTTCAATCATTGAACCTGTGCTCATGTAACCCATGATAATAATTGGTATAATAATTTCATTAGCAGGCAAGCCCAGTATAAAAGCTATCAAGATGTATCCATCCATTCCCAGCAGTTTTCCAAAGGGATCGAGAAAGCCGGCGGTATGGCTCAGGAGGCTAATGCCACAAGCATTAATATTGGCCATTACCCAGGTAACCAGTCCTGCGGGTGCAGCGATAGCAACTGCACGGCCTAGTACAAAAAGGGTCCTATCCAGCATGGAACGGATGATTATGCGGCCAAGCTGTGGTTTGCGATAGGGCGGCAGCTCCAGCGCAAAGGAAGAAGGAAGACCTTTAAGTATAGTCTTGGACAATATTCTTGATACCAGCAGCGTCATGAGGATGCCAAGCAGTATGATAACTGTAAGCACCAGCGCAGGTACAAAGGACTGAAAGACACCACCTGCCCTTCCTCCTATAAAAATTGCACTGATGGCAATTAACGCTGGAAAACGCCCATTGCATGGGACAAAAACGTTGGTCAGGGCAGCTATTAACCTTTCCCTGGGAGAATCAATAATTCTGCAGCCAATAACCCCGGCAGCATTGCATCCAAATCCCATGCACATGGTCAGCGCCTGTTTCCCATGGGCACACGCTTTTTTGAAAAAATTATCTAAATTAAAGGCGACTCTCGGAAGGTAGCCCAGATCTTCAAGCAGTGTAAATAAAGGAAAAAATATTGCCATGGGAGGCAGCATTACTGAAACTACCCAGGCCATGGTACGATATACGCCAAGGACCAAAACGCCATGGAGCCATGCAGGTGAACCTGCCCATGCGAAAAACCTGGTAAGTCTTCCTTCAATCCAGGATAATAAACTTGCAAGTAATTCCGAGGGTATGTTTGCACCGGTAATAGTTAACCAAAAAACCAAGGCCAGCAAGCCCAGCATGACAGGTATGCCAAAAATCCTTGAAGTAAGTATACTGTCAATATTTCTGTCTTTACGGTTATATTCCTTGTTTTCAAATGTTATAGTATGGCTTCCTATTTCTTCGGCAATCTGTACCAAGCGAGATACAAGCTTGTCACGAAACAAGTTGGATTGTATGCCGTTTTCGGCCAGGCATTCCTTTGCTTTTGCGATAAGTTCCGAGAGCTTGGCATCATCCTGCAAGTTTAACCCCAGGTACTTATTTAATGACTTTATAAGCGCAGCATCACCATCAAGGAGTTTTAGCGCAATCCAGCGGCTGCTAAGTTTGCTGCCCGTAATTTCCTTGATTCTTGGTTCAAGTATTCTTATAACCTCTTCAATTACTTTATCATATGTAATTTCTACAGGTTTCAAACTTCTTTGCCCGCAGACAGTATCGTAAATCAAATCCATTAGCTGATCCAGGCCCTTTTTATCCCGGGCATTTGTAGGAACTACGGCTGTGCCCAGGCGCCTTGAAAGTTCCTCACAATTTATACTGATATTTTTTCTTTTTGCTTCATCAATTAAATTTACGCAAACTATAACATTATTTGTGATTTCAAGGGTTTGAAGCACCAGGTTAAGGTTTCTTTCGAGGCATGTTGCATCTGTTACAATTACAACGGCGTCCGCGTTTCCAAAGCAGATAAAATCCCTTGCAGCCTCTTC
>JAAZDH010000103.1 GCA_012512865.1 Clostridiaceae bacterium
CCCCCACCCTGTGAAATAAATCAGTGATAAGTCTTTCAAGCTTTATGGGTAAGTATGGTAAGAATGGCATAAAGGTAATTTTAATAAAACTTGCTTTTTTAGCTGATTCCCAAGGCAAAAAGCAATAATGGCTCTGTTTATCACGGTCCGGCGTCCGCCATGCAACAATAGAAATGCCGAGGGGTGAAGAGAAATAAAAGCTTGCTTTTTCCCTTCATCCCTCGGCATAGAAGGATGTGCATGGCGGGATAGGACATGTCAAGACACTGTGGAATAAATGGGAGGGACCCGGCGTAAGCCGGGAAGGAAACCGTTTATGCCGCAAAAGGTCTTGACATGTCCTATTAGCCAGACAAACAAAAAGGATTAGGTTAAAATTCAAAGTTCTTTTTAAAATGAGATTGACCTTTACTTGGCTCAAAACAACTGGAATATTGTCTTTCAAAAGGCTATGATATATCTATGGTGGTGCCTCTATGGAGGTACACGTATGAACAAATTTAGACATCTGACTCAGGAGGAGAGAAATTATAATTGAACAAAGGTTAATCAACAAAGAATCATTTAAGAGCATAGCTCGTAAGCTTGGAAAAGATCCAACCACAATAGCCAAGGAAGTAAAAAATCATATTCAATTCAGGAAAACTGGCTGTTATGGTAGAGCATTCAATGACTGTAGACATCGTTTTGACTGCCCTATTATGCATCTTTGCGGAAATTTACGATGCCGCCGGTATTGCCGTCTTTGCAAGTCTCACATATGCTCATCGCTGTGTCATGAACATCAAAAAGAGATTTGCTCCAAGCTTTTAAAGCCGCCCTATGTTTGTAATGGTTGCGAAGTCAAACATTCCTGTACATTGGAGAAGAGGGTTTACTCTGCTACACATGCATAAAAAAGAATACGAGGCTGTACGCTCGGAGAGCCGTCAAGGTCTACAAATTACTGAAGAAGAGGCACTAAGGCTTGATTCAATCATTAGCCCTCTGCTCATGAAAGGTCAGTCTCTTCACCACATATGCATTAACCATGCTGATGAAATTATGTTCGATGAACGCACACTCTACAACTATGTTAACAGTGGTATCTTTACAGCAAGAAATATCGATATGCCAAAAGTTGTACGTATGGGTAAACGTAAAAAAATTAGTGACAAGTTTAAGGTGGATAAAAAATGCCGAATAGGCCGAACTTATCAAGACTTTCTAAAATTTATGCAGGAGCATCCGGATCTACCCGTGGTCGAAATGGACACGCTTTTGGGAAGAACAGGCGGTAAAGTGCTGTTAACACTGCATTTTACTGTTCCTCAGCTTATGTTCGCTTTCATCAGGGATGCTAACAGTTCCCAATCTGTCATTGATATTTTCAATCGGCTTTACCTGGTACTTGGACCTGATACTTTCCGAAAATTGTTCCCGGTATTGCTTTGTGATAATGGTAGTGAGTTCTCAAATCCATTAGCTATTGAATATGATTTGCTCGGACAACGAAGAACCCGGATATTCTACTGCAATCCACAGGCTCCTTACCAGAGAGCTGCAGCAGAAAATAACCATACACTGGTCCGACGTATTATCCCCAAAGGAACCTCTCTTGATGAGTTTACCCAGCAAGACATAAACCTTATGATGAGCCATGTCAACTCATATAGCAGGTTGAATCTCGGTGATAAGACTCCTTATTAGGCCTTCGCCTCACTCTACGGAGAAGAGGTCTTAAGAAGGATGGATATAGAACTTATCCCGCCAGATAAGATCACTCTACATCCATCTCTTCTTAAAAAATAAGCAATGATTCTTGCACAATAAATTTTAATTATTGTAATATAGGTATTAAATTAACTGAGGCACCATCAAGTCACAACTCCATACACACATTACAAACAGGGTGGAAATTACTCTTGCAAAAAGTTAGTTATTTTTCACACCTCTGGATTACTATGCTTAAAAATGGGTTGACCATGGCCCTTTAACTTATATTATAACCTATAAATGGATAAAAAGCATTAAAAAATTCATAAAATAAACTAATCAAATTCTGGTTAAACGTTGATTTTTTCTGCAATTACAGCTTTCATGGAATTTACTTTTGCAAAGTGGAAGTTACTTTTTCAATTGACCTTTTATATCGTAATTTATTGATAATTATATAGTCCAAAAATGGGATGCAAACTGTCAGGATTTGATTAAATAGTAATCCCACAGCTTTCCAAGGAATACTTGGTTTGCAATAAAAGGAAGGGATGGTTCCTGGATGGGGAACCATCCCTTCCCCTGTCTTTACCCGTTGCAATATTTAACTCCCGTGAAGCAATGACGATATATAAAATGGAGGAGCTTATAGAGCAGCTTGAAAGATAAAACTGCTTGGAGGGACGGTTAAGTGGAACTGGAAAAAAGAGCGAACAGGCTATCTATCCTGTTGACACCATTAATATATATCATGTTTATAATTAACTGCGTTGCCGGGTATTCGGCCGGTAAAATATTTCTAAAGCCCTTGCTTGTGTCTGTTTTGCTGGGATTGCCGGTTTGCATGATATTGCTTATCATATATAAAATATACAAAACCTCTAAAGCAATTAAATACATTGCCTTTGGAGGTTTATATGCAAATCATGTATACTTGATGGTTACATCAGAAATACAACTGGATAGCTTTATTATATTTGCAATATTTATTGCGATGTCTTTAATGTTTTTCAATAGAAATTTTACAGCGGCAATCATATCAATCACGGTATTAACACATGTGGTTTTTACTGCTTTTAACATTTCAGAAATGCCTGCCGGTGTAACCATGCCTGACATGTTATTGATGTTATTAGTACTTGTTTTTTTTGTATTAGCAGCATATAGTTCGTTAAAGATATACGGGGAAATTGCCAGCCTTGTAA
>JAAZDH010000104.1 GCA_012512865.1 Clostridiaceae bacterium
GGCCAAATGGTTCAGGCAAGACAACTGTCATCAACTGTATTTTGTCCTTGCTGAAGTATGAAAAAGGAGAGATTAAAATATTTAACCAGCCCATGACCCCGGAATCATATCATATCAAGGCAGATATCGGTATTGTAATGCAAAATGCGGCTGTGTACGAGGAATTAACCGTGTATGAGAATATAGATTATTTTTGCGGGCTTTATATCAGTAATAAAGAGTTGAAGAAAAAACTCGTGAAGGAAGCTGTCGAATTTGTCGGGATTGGCGAGTATACCGGGTTTTACCCCAGGAAGCTCAGTGGAGGTTTGTTAAGGAGGTTGAACATAGCGTGCGGTATTGCACACAAGCCTAAACTGGTAATCATGGATGAACCTACCGTAGGCGTGGACCCCCAGAGCCGGAATAGGATACTGGAAGGAATCGTGGAACTGAACAGGCAGGGTGCTACAATAGTATACACCTCCCATTACATGGAGGAAGTGGAGCAAATTTGCAGCAGGATATTAATACTGGACAAGGGAAAGGCAATTGCAACCGGGACAAAGGATGAACTTAAGGCCATGATTTCACTGGGAGAGAAAATCACGGTGGAGTCATATGAAATATCCGGGGAG
This sequence comes from Clostridiaceae bacterium, assembly GCA_012512865.1. Lineage (GTDB taxonomy): Bacteria > Bacillota > Clostridia > Acetivibrionales > DUMC01 > Ch48. The sequence goes on from JAAZDH010000104.1 coordinate 618, forward strand.
CAGGTTTCAATGTTAAAAAAGCTGCCCAATATTGTTTCCGTTGATTACAAGGACGGTTTGCTTTCAATCAAATCCAGCAAGGGAGAAAACAACCTGGAAAATGTCCTGGATTTTATTAAAAGGGAAGGAATACAATATGGGAAAATATATTCTGAACGGCCAACCCTGAACGATGTTTTCCTGGAGATTACAGGCAAAGATTTAAGGGATTAGGGGGCAATTATAGGTTTATCATGCTCAGCAGGAAAATTGGCCGCTGGTCCGGCCGTATGTTTACCCATATCTATATATACAGGCTCAAGTGCATTTTAAGGGATAGGGAGACCGTGTTCTGGACACTGGTGTTTCCGCTTATCCTGGCTGTTTTTTTCAACATGGCTTTTTCAAATTTAAATAAAAGCACGGAAACATTCAAGGCAATAAACATTGCGGTTATTGATGACGAGCAGTATCAAGCCGACCATAACTTTAAGACGGTATTAAATGAGGTATCACAAGGTGAAAACAGGTTGTTCAACCTGACCGTGGCTACATCAAGGGATGAGGCTGATAAGTTGCTTGATGAAAGCTTGATTGATGGATACATTGTTGTTGAAACCCGGCTGAAACTGGTTGTAAAGGAGTCGGGCATCAGCCAAAGTATTATAAAGAGCTTCCTGGATAATTATGTTCAAACGGCATCTGCCGTAAAATCTATATTGTCCGGGGTGGTATTGCCTGCCGGGTTGCCGGACAAATTACTGGAACCGGGCAAATTGCCTGGCAAATCACCAGACACGGATGAATTACCGGACAAATCGCCTGGCACGTTAGCCGGCAGTCTTGCTGGAGATGAGGGCGATGTAAGTTTTGCAAGTCCTGGAAATCCTGCAAATTATACAAATCCTGGAGGTTCCGCGAGTTGGCAAAAACTGCTGGATAGCTTGCGAGATCGCCGGGTATACGTTAGGGATGTTCCGGGAACAAGGGCGGAACCTGACAACATGCTAAATTATTTTTACACTCTGATTGCCATGGCATGTTTCTACGGGAGTTTTTTCGGGATGCGGGAAATTATGGATATCCAGGCTGACCTTTCGACCCTTGCCGCAAGGATAAATACAGCTCCTGTCCACAAGCTGAAGGCATTTATATACAGCATGAGCGCATCGTTAACGGTGCATGTTGCCGAAATGCTCATATTAATAGCATTTTTACGCTTCATCATTGGTGTGGACTTCGGGCCGAAAACAGGTCTTGTTATTCTTACGACAATTGTCGGCTCTATTGCCGGAACTACATTTGGCGCATTTATATCTGCGGCTGTCAAGGTATCGGAAAATTTCAAGGTGGGGATATTAATCGGCGCAAGCATGATAGGTTCATTCCTGGCCGGGATGATGTACCAGAACATGAAGTATATTGTTTCGCAAAAAGCACCCCTTTTATCCTTCTTGAACCCGATAAACCTGCTGACGGATGCATTTTATTGCCTTTACTATTATGATTCATATTCAAGGTATGCCGTTAATATCTGTATCCTGTTATTTTTTATCATTGCATTCTGCCTGGGGATTTACCTTATGATAAGGAGGCGCAAATATGCAAGTATTTAAGCTTTGCCTGAAAATTTTGAAGAAAAACATACCGTCCATGCTTATTTACGTCTCTGTTTTTCTTTCCATATCCATCATAATGACTTTTGCCACAGCGAATCAAATGGATGAAATGAGTATTTTTACCCAGGCAAAAAGCAATATCGCTTTCATCAGCGAAGAAGACAGCCCCCTGGTAGACGGCTTAAAACGGGAACTCTCAAAAATCGCGAATTTTGTGGAGATTCCCGACAAGACCGAGGCACTGCAGGATGCCCTTTACTTCAGGGAGGTAACATATATCCTCCGCGTGCCCCGTGGCTTTACCCGGGGCTTTATGAAGGGGGAGGATGTCCAGCTTGAAAAGACCATTGTACCGGATTCCTACAGTGACATATATGTTGATTTGGCCATTGATAAATACTTTAATACGGCAAGGTTATACATGCAGCAAATGGAGGAAATCTCCCAGGAGGACCTGGTCCGTCGCCTTGAGCAAAACCTGTCGGAGGGTACCGGCGTGGAATTGAAAGCAACAGCTAGGACCTTGGGCGAATATGACTACTTGAATTATTACTTTAACTACTTCCCGTATGCCCTTTTATATATTCTAATCCTGGGCATGTCTGTACTGATGCTTGTATTTAATAACAGGGATTTAAAGATGAGAAATGCATGCTCTCCCTTGAGCCCAAACAGTTTCAACACCCAGTTCGTAATTGCCGTTCTCTTGTTTGCATTTGTTTCATGGCTGGTAATGACAGCGTTTTGCTTCATACTGGACTTTAAAAACAGCATGAGCATGAATACTGTTTATTTCACGTTGAATTCCCTTGCTTTTACTATTGCTGGTGCTTGCATGAGCTTTTTGATTGGGAACCTTGCAAAAAGCAGGGGTGCGATTTATGCGGCTAGTAATGTTGTTACCCTCGGATTTTCTTTTATAAGCGGGGTTTTCGTTCCCCAGGAGCTCTTGGGCAGTTCTGTTTTGAAAATCGCAAGTTTTACTCCTACATACTGGTACGTCAGGGCAAACAATAAAATTGCCAAATTGACGCAATTTGATTTTGTCCATATGTGGCATATTTATTATGACATGTTGGTCCAGGTTTGTTTTGCGCTGGTGTTCTTTGTATTAGCCATGGTTATTGCAAAGAGAAAAAGAGCGGAACCATAGGAGTTTATCTTACGTCAAACTAGTAAAGCTTATAGTTGCTTATAGTTATATTAAGCTAGTACGAGTATTAGCAAAAAACAGGAGAAGCAATTTGCAGAACATGGGCCATGGGACATAGAAACATCTCATGTACCAGTACGGTAAGACACGGGTCTGTCTCCTGTCTTCCCGGAGATTAGTATGGATGGAGGATAAGAAAATGATTAAGCCATGGAAAGCACAAGGGATAAAGGGTATACTGGCATATTTTATATGTTTCATGCTGGCTGCTGCAATTTTAGCAGGGTGCGGGGCAGTTGCATCATATGACCTGGATAAAGTGGAATCCAGTATTATAGAGGGAAATGAGCAGTTTGCCATCAACATTTTCAAGAAGTTAAATATTGAGGATGGAGATAGTAATATCTTCATTTCGCCCTTAAGCATATCGACGGCGCTTACCATGACATATAACGGCGCAGGCTCCACAACCAGGGAAGCCATGGCCGAAGCTTTGAATTATAAAGATATAGAGTTGGAAACAATAAATACGGGATATAAAAACCTATTGATATATCTAAAAAATGCAGACTCAAAGGTCCTGCTGAATATAAGCAATTCCATATGGTTCAGGGAAGGTGAGGCTATAAAGCAGGATTTTTTAGCCAGGAACAAGGAAAATTTTGATGCCCGGGTTTCAGAAATAGATTTCCAGGACCCTAAAGCTGCGGATACCATAAACGGCTGGATTAGTGAATCAACTAAGGGAAAGATTGACAAAATGCTTGATTCGCCAATATCACCCGATGTTGTTATGTACCTAATTAATGCCATATACTTTAAGGGGCAGTGGACAAGACAATTTGACAAAAAGCTTACATTTGACGGTACTTTTATTACTGCGGATGGAAAGCATAAAGAAGTGAAAATGATGAGCAGGCAAGGTGATGTTGAATATGGAGAAGCTGGTAATGCTAAAATTGTAAAGCTGCCGTATGGGAAAGAAAAAATATCCATGTATTGCATATTGCCGGAAGAAAGCGTGAATATTAATGATTATATTAACCAATTTGATATTGGGGAATGGAATGAATTAAAGGACAGCCTTTCAAAGACCAGGGATGTTATACTCCAAATACCCAGGTTTATGATTGAATACGGAATAAAAGATTTGAATGATAGTTTGACTGCTCTTGGGATGGGTGAGGCATTCGGCCCATCTGCAGATTTTACCGGCATAAGGGAAGGCATTTTTATAAGCGCGGTGCTGCACAAAGCGGTTATAGAAGTAAATGAAGAGGGAAGCGAAGCAGCAGCGGCAACCGTGGTCGAAAAGAAGGAAACCGCCATGTTAGAACCTACCAGGTTTATAGCAGACAGGCCCTTTATTTTCATTATAGCCGATGAAGAGACGGGAACTATTCTCTTCATGGGAAAATTAACAGATGTATAGCTATCAATCCTTAACTTTGCTTTTTTAAACCAGCTAAAGGCAAATGCAGCCAAAGGGCAGGTGCAGGCCATATAGCAGTGTAGGTAAATGGCAGTGCAGGTAAATGGCAAGTGCAGGCAGCAAACAAAAAGGACAGGCGCACGCATTAAATAAAAAACAAAGAAAAAATAGGCAAAAACATGGGCAAAGGTTATAAAAGCTCAAAAAAAGGAGAGAAGATCAAGGGGGTTGCTAATAAGGGCTGCCGCGCCATTTGAGAGGATCTCCTCTTTTTTTCTGAACCCCCATAAGGCGCCTACGGCAAACATTCCTGCATTATTGGCGGTTTGCATGTCAACACCGGTATCCCCAAGGTAAAGTATATTCTTGGGCTGAAGACCCAGCATTCCGGCAATTTCAAGGGCACCCCCCGGGTCTGGCTTTTTCGGGATACCTTCGCGGTCACCGTATACTGCACTAAAATGCCAACTGGAAAGCAACTCCTTTACAATCAACTTGGTAAACTTGTCAGGCTTGTTTGACAATACCGCCACCTGGATGTTTTTCTCCCGGAGCTTGTCCAGCAGTTCGGGTATGCCGTCATAGGGCCTGGTTTTTTTATTCCATCTTCTCGAGTACTCTTCCTGCATTCTTTGTATAAAATGCTCCACTGACCGGCTGTCCTTGTGGGATTCCGGCAAGGATTGGAGAACAAGGTTTTTCATGCCGTTCCCCACATAATACTTGTATGTTTCAATATCATGTGCCGGGTATCCGGCTTCTTCCAGCACTGTATTCATTGAATCGGCCAAGTCCTCTATGGAATCCAGCAGCGTACCGTCTAAGTCAAAAATTACTGCTTTATAATTCATTGGTTATCGCCTTCCTGTTGCGCCATATATTTTTATATGTATTTTACCACATATTTTCTTTTATTGCACAGAATTTCACTTTTGAAGGGTGTATTTAATTTATATGACACATAATATGGCAAAACGACTTCCTCAGGCTAATATTGGAGCAAAGCTTACGGATAGTTGTGCTTAAGGCCAGAAAAAATCCGTAATTCGCCACATGGATATCCCAACCCATCACCCTATCCATCCCACAACCTTAATAACTTTTTTCCTAAACTCCAAGCTCCACCCACCTTACTCCTAACCACCTGGTGAGACGACTTCCTTAGGCTAATATTGGAGCAAGGCATACGTATTGTTATATTTAATGCCAGAAAAAATCCGTAACTCGCCACATGGATATCCCAAGCCATTACCACAGGTCCATTCTACATTATACTTACTACTTAGCGTGATGACTTCCTCAGGCTAATATTGGAGCAAAGCTTACGGATAGTTGTGCTTAAGGCCAGA
>JAAZDH010000105.1 GCA_012512865.1 Clostridiaceae bacterium
TGCATATATATGGTAATTTTAGCTGGAAAATTTTATACCAGTTTAAGGTAATAGTTTGAGGGGAAGCAGAAATGCGGAACCTTCAAATATATGAAAATCAAGCTCTCCGACTTTTCGAGAGCGTACCATTAAAAAATACGAGGTGAGATAACAAAATTGAAGTTTGCTGCCAATGTTAATTTAACAGAATATGCAAAACCTTTTGTAAAGTGGGCTGGAGGGAAAGGGCAGCTACTGGATGTTTTTGAAAAGTTCTACCCTTTGGAGCTCCATGAAGGTGGTGTAAGAAGATACATAGAGCCATTTGTAGGCGGTGGAGCAGTATTATTTGATATTTTACAAAAGTATGTAATTGATGAAGCTTATATATTTGATATTAATGAGGATTTAATAAATACATATATTGTGATTAAAGATGATGTGGATACCCTTGTGGAGTATCTTTCGAATTTAGAATATACATATATGAAGTTAAGAAAAGATGAACGGAAAAAAATGTATTATGATGTAATAGAAGCATATAATTCGCGTACCTTAGAAAACAACCAGCCAGATGTCGAGAGGGCTGCACAATTTGTTTTTTTAAATCGTACATGTTTTAATGGCCTTTATCGAGTTAATCGGGCAGGGCTTTTTAATGTTCCAGCAGGAGATTACAGAAGCCAGACTATCTGTGACGAAAGAAATTTGTATAATGTAAGTTCTTTACTTCAAAGGGTACACATATTTACAGGTGACTATAGAGAGAGCATTAAATATGTTGACAAGAATAGTTTTGTTTATTTTGACCCGCCGTATAGGCCACTTAATATCACATCCAACTTTACATCTTATAGCAAATTTGATTTTTCAGATGAGGATCAAATACAGCTTGCACATTTTTATGAGGAAATGAGTAATGCAGGTGCTTTGGTTATGCTAAGCAATTCTGACCCAAAGAATGAAAACCCGGATGATAATTTCTTTGATGAGCTATATTGTAAATTCTATATACATAGGATTAAGGCCAGGCGTGCGATTAATTCAAACGGTGAACGCAGAGGATTAATAAGCGAGATTCTTGTTACTAACTATAAGGTTAAATGATTGGGCTTAGGTATGAAATAATCGGGTTAGATATCAAATTATAGGGGTTGTGGGAATAGTGGGGAAAAAAGTTCAGTGTTCATATTGTGGGCAAAAATATACCAGGACTCAGTTTCCTGAACACCTGGAAAAGGATCACGAAGGTGGATATTTTAGACTAATTGAAAACATAATGAGTGATTTTCAAAATGAATTTGACGTGAAAGATATCGCAGTCAATAATTGCGTTACAGAGGCATTTGTTAAAAAAGTGGCAAATCAATCAACGCTGCAATCAATGCTACTTATCAAAGAAAAAGCAACAAGCTATTCTGCTAAAAAACTCGACATTAGATTATGGGAACCAGAAAACTTCAATCTGGAGACAACTACCATATGGAGCTTCCCTGACAGGGGTGACTGGGCTACTCACAGCGGAAAATATAGGGGCAATTGGTCTCCTTTTATTCCAAGGAATGTCATTCTCCGCTATACTAAGGAAGGCGAAATTGTACTAGACCAGTTTGTCGGAAGTGGAACAACGCTTGTTGAAACAAAGCTTTTGAATAGAAAAGGTATTGGTGTCGATATAAAACCCGGAAGCGATAAAACTGACCCTACATAACACAAACTTTGAAAAAGAAGGCTGCGGAGAAGTGGAAGTGCATGTTGGAGATGCCAGGAACCTTGAATTCATCGACGATGGAAGCATAGACCTTATATGCACTCATCCGCCTTACGGCAATATTATTAGATATAGCGAAAATATACAGGGAGACCTTTCTCATTGTGATATTGATGAATTTCTCAAAGAAATGGAAAAGGTAGCGATAGAGTGTCACAGGGTTCTAAAAAAGTAGGTTTTGTGCAATTCTTATTGGGGATACCCGCAGGAAAGGTCACATGATTCCTATCGGCTTCAATGTAATGGAGACCTTCTTGCGGGCAGGCTTTAAGCTAA
>JAAZDH010000106.1 GCA_012512865.1 Clostridiaceae bacterium
AATCTTTTACCAGCTTTTCCTCCAACCTATCGTTTACGGAAACATGGTTTAAAGTAAACTCATACCCGTTTATTTGCTTTATAACCTTCTTTATTTCGTCAATTTTAGCGAAATTACCAAGATCAACTGCAATTCCTACATTCCTGGAATCCTGCAATGCCCTGTTGATTTTTAAGAAATCATTAAAACCGAAATTAGGTTGTGTGAAAATATCAAACGCTATTCTGACAACTGTTTCCCCCTTGCCCCCGCCGGCACTGTACGATGCAAACCTGGCAAGCGAATTTAAAAACGTTTCTATTGTGGTATATGTCTTTTCCATTACCATATTTCCTGGAATCGTCTTAAAAATAAGCCTCAGCACCTTGCCTTCCAGCCTGTTAAGGAGATTTACGCATTTTTTTGCCAACATTATATCCTCAAGCAAATTGAAATCTGTATAATAACAAAAACCATGTAATTTTAACCCGGATTCAGGAAGTTTGGTTTTGAAATATCTTAATTCTTTGTCTCCTTCAAGACCTTCCAGCTCTAACAACTTTTTTCTATCAACAAGCAACTCAATAGCTTTCACATTATGTGCAACAGCCGCATCAATAATTTCTTCATTAGTATATTGCCCGCCCTTATTTGAGAATATAACATCCATATTGTTCCCTCCTAATCATTACCGGGCCCGGTTTTCTTTTTGCTTCCCGGCGCATAGCACTCACGGGCAGCTTTAAACATGGCAATAACGTTTTCCGGCGGCACATCTTTTTGCAGGTTATGTGCTGCTGCAAATATATATCCCCCATCTTTAGAAATAATGTCAATAACTCCCTTTACTTCTTTCTTTACATCCTCTTCCGTCCCAAAAGGCAGTATCTTCTGGGTGTCGATTCCCCCATGAAAACATATTTGTTTACTATATGATTTCTTCAAACTTCCTGCAGACATAAGTTCGTTAACAGGCTGTATGGGATTTAATATCTGTACGCCAGCCTCTATAAGACTTGGTATCAAGCTGTGCACATTTCCGCAGGAGTGATGAAGATACGCCGCTTTTGTATACTTTCTTGTATAGCGTATTCTCTCCTCAAAGTACGGCTTTATCAGGGCATCAAAAGTTTCCGGTGAGACAAAGGAATTTTCCTGGATGGCAAAATCATCCCCGCTTGAAGTATAATGAATATATTCGCCTATTTCACTGTAATATATGTCTATCACTTTTTCCTGGTATGCCAGTATTATATTAAAAAACTTCTTAATAAAATCAGTGTCTAATGCCATTTTAATAAGAAAATCATCAAATCCGCACATCCAGCAGCCCAGTTCAAATATGCCATATACCGGATGAGACGCGCATATAACATAATCAGTATTTTCATACAAGTACTTCGCCCTGTCCCTGATGGCTTCAATTTCTTTGTAATCAATTGATTCCGGTTCAGGCCAGGGATAACTGTCAAGGTCATCAACTCTTGCCCCTCTCAGGGGAAATCCAACGTGCTCCCAGTATAAACCTGTATACTTATACCTCATACCCCATTCATCGATGTACTCGCTATTACTTATTCTTTTTGCAAGTGATTTTTTGGGAGATAAAATTGAACCCACAGGTCTTGTGTCTATATCAAGATATTTTAAGATTCTCTCATCAATAATTTGACCATTTATATCCCCAAAAAGCTCATCCTTCTCTTTCCCACCGTTAAAACCCAATAGATCGCTAATTTTATCTAATAGTGCATTGTCTATTCCTGACAAGGGACAACCGGCAAGATCAAGTATGAGCTTTTCAGGCTCCCTGTTTTCCAGCGTTGCATAAAAATTTTCACACCTGCTCATCATTAAGAACCCCCCTCTTTCCTAAATCTTTGAATGCTTGTATACAGTAATCGTAATTTTCTTTCGATAAGAAATTGAGACTATAATAATCTTCCACCAAGTCAATAAAACCTCCGTTAAATTTCCCTAAAGAATCAATAAGCCGCCTTACATAATCATATATTTCTTTTTTCCCGCCATTAATTGCTGTAGTCTGAATGTCTACAGGGCATTGAAAACACACCTTTCCGCCAAATTCTTCCCCAAGCCTCTCCACCCCGTAGACATTTGGCTGATTAAAGTTTAATATGTCTGCTCCTACTTCAATAAGGTCCTCTATAATATCATAACAGTAACCACAACTGTGAAAGTATACATGCATACCTAAACTATGTACAAGATCAAATTGCCTTTTATATCTTGGCTTGAAAAAATCCCTCCATAATGTTGGTGAAATAATTAGTCTATCCTGTGTGCCCCAATCATCATAGAAAGCCACTGCATCAATTTTAAACTTCCCGTATATTTTAATGATGTCTTCTTCAAAACCAAAAACCATGTCTGCAAGCATAGCTAAATTCTCTCTTTCCAGGTACAAGTCTTCGAGTACGTTCGAGAAACCTCTTATAAAAGTCATCTGGTTAAAACCTGTAATACCCATGCCTCCTAAAATGTACTTATCTTTATTCTCTTCTATAAATTCCTCGAATCCTTCAGTACGCCCTTCTGTAAACGGGCCTGGCGGGCTGTAGTTTTTAAGCATGGACCAGTCTTTAATAGGAAAATCTTTTGGCTGTCCCAATGTTTTATCAAGCCTTTCCCATACGTATCCCCATTCTGAAATCCTATTACCTTTACTATCGAAGTTTCGAGCAGGTTTATACATGATAAATTTAATATCTGATTCATCTTTTCCCACTATATTTATTGGTATCCTTTCAGGTCCGTTCATTTCAACTGCCCGTTTAACAATTTCCTTGCTGTTCAAACAATTTCCTCCTCGCGCATACTTTTATTTTGTATTCTTATTTATTTCTTGTTTTTGTTTCATCAATAAACCCATTCTAATCTCAAAGGCTGCTCTATTTTTATCATACGCTGTATTAGCAATTTTCTCGCTTCCGTAAGTTTGTCCGCATATTCCGGGTTACAGGCAACATTGTTGTATTCCCATGGATCCTTTTCAAGGTCATATAATCGTTCTTCTTCATTTGTTTTCACTACATATCTGAAACCATCCATTCTCAACGACTTCCACCCATGGTATTCGCATAAACCCAGCCCGTCGCCCTCATAGGTATTCAATGTTTTTATTACCGGGAGCAAACTTCCTTGGACAAAGGGAGGTACCGGTATTCCTGCAAGTTCAAGAATAGTAGGCAAAATGTCCACACATTCAACTATATCACCTGCCTGTTTTCCTTTAACCCCTCCAAGTGCTTCCGGCACCCTAAATATCAAAGGTACACGGCTTATAACATCAGGTGCCCAGTATCCCTTTCCATACTGAAAATGATCTCCCATCCAATCCCCATGATCACTAGTGAAAATAATTATTGTATTATCATATATCTCCAATTCCTTGAGTGTCTTTATTATCTTTCCTATCCAAAAATCAACCTCGCTTATCATCGCATAATACCCGAGATAAGCTGATTTAACCTGTCCATCGCTGAAGTAATCATCAGTTCTCCTTCTATCCATTTCAGCGGGATAATCAGGTATCGGCATATCCTGTACATTATATAGGTCCATAAACTCCCTGGGAGCAACAAATGGAGGATGCGGTGAATAAAAGCCGGAAAAACAAAAGAATGTATCGTTTTTATGACTTTTTATATATTCAATTGTTTGCTCTCCTACAAATGCAGAATGTGTAAATTCACTCTTCCCTCGAAACTCATACGATTTATCGATTACACGTTCAGGGTGTTTTATTTTGTCATGAAATCCTGTCATCCTGTACCATATTTCCGAAGCCGGGGGTAAACCCAGGCTAACATAATCAAGCTGTTCCGGATCTTTACGTTTAACCCATGCTCTATAAGCATCTTCATAACAGCCAGGTTCATCGGAAATCTCCAGGTGGTGAAAGCCATACGGAGGATGTATATCCCTGTGGTCGCGGTTTGAATGAGCTAAAAAGTGCAGCTTGCCTATTACTGCGTTATGGTATCCGTAATTTCTCAGCATCACAGGAAGCGTCACCATTTCCCCGGGAACATTAACAGCCATTTGCGTAATACTCAACGCCGAGCAGTATCTTCCTGTGAGAAGGCTTATACGGCTTGGCATGCAAACCGGGCTCTGTGAAATGCAGCAACTAAAATTAACTCCTTCTTAAGCAAGTGCATCAAGATTAGGTGTTTTAATTATTTTATTACCATTTACGCCTAATGTATCCCATCGCTGTTCATCAGTATGAATTAATAATATGTTGGGCCTTTTCATATATGTACCACACCCCTTTTCGTACATTCCAGCAGCTTTTGCATTTACGGTCAAGCATATTTATTACTTAATCCAGCGGCCATACTCCCCCAGCTATCCCTTAACGCTGCCAAGAACAAGACCTTTCGTAAAATACTTCTGCAAAAACGGGTAAAACATAAGTATGGGTACCATAGCCATGACAATCTGTGCGGTTGAAACATTTTTATGCGATATTTTTTTCACTATTTAAAAAATATAAAACTACCATATCCCTGTATCGTATAGATTGCCCTGGCGTAACTCCTCTCTTTTCTTTTATCTTATTTTTTTACACTTATTTATACAATTTTTTGCATTTATTTATACAATCACATTTTTTCGAAAAGCGATTTAATATAGGCTATATCTTTCTCAACATAGCTTTTCACATTTGCTTCATCCGTATACTCGGCAGTGAGACACACCGTTCCTTCGTATCCCTTTTCCTTTAAATACTTAACCGCCCTTGACCACGAACAAAGCCCATGAATACCCGTTGTAAAGAACCTGTCCCGTTTTGCCTCACCGGCTTCAGGCCCGTTAATTCTTACGTAAAATGCATTTTTGAAATTAACCATGCAAAGGTGCGACCAGACAATGTCCAATGCCTGCTCGGGTTCTTCACCTGCAAGCCCGCTGTGCCCTGCATCCCATATCACACCTATGTACTTGGGATCAAAGTTTTCAACCAAATGGAGCATTTCCATGCTATTAGCAGTCATATAACCGAAGTGATGCTGAACCCCTATCTTGACACCATATTTTTCACACAACAGGACTAGCTTTTCGAACTCCTGTTTTTTCTTTTTTTCTGTTCCCATATATCCCAATGCCGGGTCAACACCAACCATGATTCTTATAATGGGAACCCCAGCCTCTGCACAGGCAGCAAAAATATTCTCCTCGGTACTGCTGGCTACACTCAAGATACTTACCCCGTATTCCTGGCGAAGTTTTTTTGCCATGGCTGGCAATTCTTTTTCCGCATTTTGAGGTTCCACTTGGAACCCGGGCCTCAAGGGAAATTCTATGCCATCAAATCCAAGTCTGCTTACAAATTTGCCTAGTTCATCTATAGACATATCCTTCCACATCTTTGTAAACACTGAAAACTTAATGTTCAGATCTCCCATAAATAATCCTCCCCGTTAAACATTCTTTTGAAGCATTGAAGTCATTTGATGCACCTTTATTCATTTACTTAACTTATTAGAAACATTTACCTGCCGGCAAGGAGAGCTTGTGCCAGTATTATTTCTGCTACTTCCATCGTCTTTACTGCATCTTGGAAACATGACGAGGGCAGTGTCCCATTCTTGCAGCAGTCAATAAACTCGCGGCACTTCGCCTGTACACCGGTGTACACGTAAAACTCGTCACTACCAGCAACCTCTTTTGTATCATATTCTATACCTTTTACATCCCCATCCGCATACAAATAACCTTTGCTTTCATGCTCAACTTCAACATATATACCTGGAGAATGCATTTCCACTGCAAATATCCTTTTACCGCTTGACCAGCTGTTTATAAGGAACCCTGTCGCACCATTGTCAAAATGCAGTGTTGCGGATATGAAGTTGATATCAGGGGTTAACACTCTCTTCGTGTGGCTGTCAACTTTTACAACTTCACCGCCGCATATCCATCTCAACGTATCAATGGAATGTACACAATCGTCCATCATGTGGTCCCTTGCGTCCAAATATGGTGTCAGCATGCATTTATAGAATTTGCACACGGCATGGACAATTGGCCCCCTCTTAAGGCATTCTTCTCGCAATTTAACTACAATCGGGGTTATGCGCCTTTGGAAAGCCACCTGGGTTATACACCTTTTCTTTTCTGCCAGGTAAGTTAATGACCTTGCCTGGTGGATAGTGATTCCAAAAGGTTTCTCGATAAACAGGTTCAACCCTTGCTCAAGGCACCATTTCCAGGCATCATACATTATATTTGGCTGCCCGATGGCAAATACTGCATAAGGTTTTACATCGTTTATCATATTTTGGTAGTCATTAATTGTCCTACCATAGACTCCTTTAATATTGTACTTTTCAGCAAGCTTATTCACCCTGGCAGTGTCTATATCGCAAATTGCAGCAACTTCCACGTCTTGCAACGATGCAAGCGATGGATATATGACCTGCTCCGCTCTAGCTCCTGCCCCTATAACTACGACTTTAAATTTATCATCGCTCATCTTGACTTCCTCCCTTGCTTTTTAACTTTAGTTTAATTTTAGTTTAATTTAACCTGTTGTGCTACTTAAAAAATTTACAGGCTATAGAAATATTATGGCAACTCCGGCAGCTATGGTATCCCTACTAAGAGTGAGTGGTTATCATTAAATAGTTTTGCCAATAAATCTCCACCCCCTCATCTTGTCTATTTCACGGCGGCTTCGTTCCTTATAATCCCTCAATTCCTCCATGCCATATTTTTTTGCGGTTTCACGCACGCTTACGCCTGGCTTTACAGCTTTCAGGACAAACCACTGCTCTCGCTCCATGAAAATTTCCTCCTGTATCGAATCACCATGCTCAGCCAACAACTTGTCACGTTTTTCTATATTGAAATCCTGGTGATATATCCTCCTGTCAAGGTCTAATGTTATCCTGCTGACATTTATACCCTCGCTTTTTTCATAAAAAATTTCCTCCCCCGTAATATCATATACTATGCAATCGCCTGCCGAGGTTGACGTTACAATGTAATAATTATGGTTTATTGCATGTGCTTGCAGGGTTGTACCTGCCGAATATGCGCTGACCCATAATATCAGCTCCGCCCCTTGGTCCGCCATCCTTTTCCATACCTCGGGGAAGTTTACATCAAAGCATATTGCTATTCCTATGCAGCCAAAGTCAGCCTGGTATACAGGTGCTTCCAAACCTGGCCCTGTAGGTGGTTGAAGGTCAAATTCAGACCAATAAGGGAATACCTTGTCATAAATAAATACCACTTTACCCTGACGATCCAACAAAATAGCAGAATTGAGCCTTTTTGCATACTCTGTCTTTCTAAAAATGGGGCATACTATGTAAGTTTTATTTTTTTCAGCAAGTTCTGCCATCCTGGAAACAGTAACCCCTTCAAGAGTTTCCGGTTCGCCCTGTTCCCCGTTCCAGGTTTCTGGAAGTACAATAATGTCTGTCCCCTTAGACCCTTCCTGGTCTACAACCCCCGAAATCTCATCCAAGCTCTTATTATTAAAACTTATACTTACAATTCTTACAGGCCTCCCGGTTTTTTCATTAAGCATGTGAACTCAACCCCCAAAAAGATATTTCATCTCGCTATGAATCTAAATATTTCCTGGTTTTTATGCTTCCTGGTTTGAAAGTTTCCATCATTTCCATAACATGCCGCTGAATTTCTTCAATCGAGCCAGTATTCACTACATCCTGCATATCAGCTTTACTTACATGTTACCAAGCCTGGCATAACCTGACAGCCGGTAACAAGCTTGTCACATTGTTTCGTAACTCGTAATAATGCACTTGCCAGCATTCTAACCCAATCTTGAATGCCCATACCACAAGCAGCTGCATTCAATATGTCTTCTTATTTTATATACCTGTTTATTACATGTGCATATTATCATACATGTACAGATATGTCAATAGATTTTTCTATGCTGCCACGGGAGCTGCCTGGCAAAGCGTGCAGCCTCCAGTAAAAGTAAAAGCCCGCATCCTCTTTGCTTTGAACGGTTGCAGGCTTGCATCCACTAATTTGATTGACAATCTCATTGTCAAAACTAATATAATTGTTTCGTAGATTCCCTGATTATAAGCTGGGTTGGAATAAGAATTTTTATAGCGGGTGTATTAAAATTGCTTGTCAATTCATTCAGGGACTTTATTGCCTGGTTCGCAATCAAGTCCACGTTGGCACGTACGGTTGTAAGCGCGGGCATGGAATACTTGCATTGCTCAATATCATCAAAACCTATCACGGATATATCACCAGGAACTTGCAATCCATGCTCATTAATAGCTTTTATCGCCCCAAAAGCCATCATGTCATTGGCAGCATAGATTGCCGAAGGTTTGGGTGAATACTCCAAAAGCTCTTTCATTATTGCATACCCGCTTTCAAAGGTCCAGTCCCCGTTTCTTACATATCTTTCATTAAACTCAATCCCTGCGTTACCTAATGCTCTCCTGTACCCTTCCAATCTTTCTATTGAATTTAGGTATTCTTTTATTCCATTAATCAAAAAAATCCTTTTGTGCCCTAGCTTTGTCAAATACTCCACTGCCTGGCAGCTTCCCCCGATATTATCGATAAGTATGGAAGTGAAACCATTAACATAATTCGAAATGAGTACCGACGGAATACACAGTTGTTTTACCTTGATAATAAAATCTTCTTCTATTTGGCTTACCCATATTATCCCCTTCACATTTCTCTGCAGGATAATATCAGGTAAATCTTCATCAGATTGTATTACAGTATAAAACAAGCTGTAGTTTTGTTTCTTGCATTCTTTTTCAAGATTATAGAATAATTCTGCTATAAATGGCTGGGTAATTTTATCACTCGTATTGCGCGGCAACAAAAAAGCAATACTGTTAGTAGTAGTTACAGGTTTTACCGGATCATCAACCTGGGGGTCATAAACTACCTTAGTGCCAGCACCGGGAATCTTCATCAACATATTTTCCTTTACAAGCAATTCCAAGGCTCTCCTGGTAGTTGCCCTTTCAACCTTGAACATTTCGCTTAAAATTCTTTCAGACGGAAGAAATTCGCCATTTTTATACTCATTATTCATTATCTTTTCCCTAAGCACATTGTAAATTTGAATGTATAAAGGTATTTTCACTTTTCTATTTATCATACGTTTAACCCCTTTACTATTTTTGTCAGCCCGGTTACTCTACCAGTATGTGACCTGTTTATATTATAAAACAAAAATATATTTTTTTCAAATAATTTATACACATATATATACACCGGTCGATAAATTCCTATCTCTTTAGAAAAATTTCTCATATAATACATGGATTCAAGTATCTTTACAATGATTATAGGTGGATACCTGCTTGCAGCGCTTACAAGCACCCCGAAGGAAAACCTGCATTCGACCCGTATATTGGAAGAAGCAAGGTTTCTCACGGTGACCCAGGGTGTTTTGCCGGCTGCGAATCCATAAAAGAAATTGATGAGCATCCGTGGCCTAATCCCGATTTCTTGGACTTCAGCCAGGTTTC
>JAAZDH010000107.1 GCA_012512865.1 Clostridiaceae bacterium
AGCTGAAACAGGCAAACCAGGAAGAGAAATTTGAAGAAGTATTAAAAGAGATTCCAAGGGTAAGGGCCGATTTTGGTTATCCACCCCTGGTAACGCCGACCAGCCAGATAGTTGGTACGCAAGCTGTATTGAATGTTATAAGCGGTGAAAGGTACAAGATGGTTCCAAAAGAATCAAAGGCATTGGTTAAAGGAGAATATGGCAAGACACCTGCGCCAATACCAAAAGAAATCCAGGACTTGATACTCAAAGGGGAAGAGCCTATCACATGCAGGCCGGCGGACCTCATAGAGCCCGAGCTGGAAAAAATCAAGGAAAAAATGAAGGAATACATGGAACAGGAAGAAGATGTTTTATCATATGCTCTTTTCCCGCAAGTGGCTGAAACATATTTCAAGCACAGGCAAGCCCAAAAGTATAGAATTGACAGCAACCTGGTTGATTTTGAAAACCAGACCCATCCCGTATAAATAATAAGTTTGCAAAAAATGTATAAAGGCGGGGGAATAGTTATTGGATAACCAGCAGCATGATATATTAAAAGAAATCCAAAAGATGTATAAAAGCAAGGGATTTAGCAAAGGGCACAGAATAATTGCAGATTATATAATCCGCAATTATGACAAGGTTGCTTTCATGAGCGCGGCAAAACTAGGGCAAATACTTGGTTTGAGCGGTTCCACCGTGGTGAGGTTTGCTGCAAGATTGGGGTTCAATGGCTATCCTGAACTACAGAAGGTATTACAGGATTTAGTTAAGAGTAAATTAACATCCGTAGAAAGAATAGCCATATCATCCATCAGGTTAAACGAGGGAAATGTGCTAAAAAGCGTACTCCACTCGGATATGGAAAAAATAAAAATGACGCTTGACGAGATTGATGAGGAGTCGTTTAACAATATCGTGGAATCGATATTAAAAGCACGCAGGATATATATACTGGGTGTAAGGAGCTCTGCAGCCCTTGCAAGTTTCCTCGGGTTTTATTTCAACTTGATATTTTCCAGCGTAAGGCTTGTTCATACTACCAGCGTTAGTGAAATGTTCGAGCAAATTGTAAGGGCCTCGGAGGGCGATGTGGTTATCGGCATCAGCTTTCCAAGATATTCAAAAAGGACTATCAAGGCAATGCAATTTGCCAGGAGTACGGGAGCAACGGTAATAGCAATAACAGATAACAAGAAATCTCCAATAGCATCAATTGCAAACTATTCACTTCTTGCGAGGAGTGATATGGCCTCTTTCGTTGATTCCCTGGTGGCTCCTTTAAGTGTTATAAACGCGCTTATTGTAGCCATAGGAATGAAAAAACAGGATGAAATATATGAAATATTTAACAAGTTGGAAGCAATATGGGATGAATACCAGGTTTATGAGAAATACGAGGATATAATAAAAAACCCGTTGGATTAAGCATTGAATCAAGCAATGGATAAAACGATGGGTAAAACAATAGGTAAAGCAATAGATAAAGAAATAGATAAAGAAATAGATGAAGCGATGAGTCAAATTGGATAGTTAATTATAATCGATTGAGTAATGGGGGATAAGAACGGGTAACGGAGAATAATAATGGTGTTAAAGAAAGTAGAGCAAATAAAGGAAAAGTCAAGGAGGACAATAAGAAATAAAATTTTGGGAATTAATGCGGAAAGGATGCTTTTCATTTCCTTCATGACTTTTTTCATATTGCTTATTATGGCCCAAATAATATTGGTAATTCCCGGGTTGACAGAAAATATGAATCTAAATATGCATACGGAAGGCACACCATTGAAAAACGAGGAATATTTATTCAGCCACGGGGAATTGACGCTTAAATTACTGGGAAAAGGTACGGGCAAAGATGTCAAAATCCTAGTAAACGGGGAAGAAAAAGATGCCTTTACAAATAGTGAAAAAACAATAAAAGTGAAATATGGCGATGTAATAGAAATTGACAATACTAAATCAAGCGATTATGTTGAGATTGAAATTGTTTCAAAAAGCAACAATATAATGACAGCTTATGTAGGCCAAAAATTCCGTATAAAAAAGGAAGTTAAAAAGATTATGAAAGTAAGAATACAAAATAATTTATAACGAGGAGTATAATACTGGGACCATGGAGAACATTACTGGACAATACGGTAGCAAGGAAATTGCCGTTGCTGCCATTAAAATGGCATTAACCGCGGATAGGCAGGAAGAAAAACAGGTCCAACAAGTGTTTTTAAAAATGGGGATACGCACTGCAGCTGTTGATTACGGAGGAGAGTTTATTAATTCTGTTATGAAAATTATTGAAAGGGCCGTAGTATCCTCCAAGCGGGAAGGTGTTATACAAAGCAGCCATTCCGAGGAAGGGGCCGTTGCCGGGGCGACAAGGGAAGCCATATCCCAAATCATGCCAAAAGCCGTGGGTTTGAATGTTGGAGGGAAAATCGGCATTGCCCGTTACGGTGACCACGTAAGTGTGGCAATATTTTTCGGGATTGGCCTTTTGCACTTGAATGAAGTTGCCATCGGGCTGGGACACAGGGCCGTTTAAAAGTGAAAGGATGATTTGCTTTGCCTGTAAGAGCCATAAGGGGCGCTATAACAATTGATAATAATACTGCTGACGAAATACTGGGAGAAACAAAGAACCTGTTGAAAAGAATCGTTGAAGTTAACAATATAGGAAAAAATGATATAATAAGCGTAATATTCACGGCAACTAGGGATGTTAATGCCATATATCCCGCAGTAGCCGCAAGGGAAATGGGATGGACGGATATTGCATTAATGTGCACAAATGAAATGGAAGTGCCGGGCAGCTTAAGGATGTGCATAAGAGTGTTAATGCATGTAAACACGGATATTCCCAACGATAAAATAAAGCATGTATACTTGAAAGGCGCAAAAGTGTTAAGGCCGGATCTGCAGAATAACAGGCAAACATAATGTAAATTATAATTATGGTTAAAACTATGGTTATTGTTGAAGTAATTATGTGGTTAATAAATGCATGGAAAAAGGATGTGCAATGATGCAGGGTGTATGCAATAATACAGCAAATATGCAGTGATATACCAGATATGCTATGGTTCAGCAAATATGCAATGATACAGGAGGGTTGCTTGCAAATGATAAGTATTGCCATTGATGGGCCGGCAGGGGCCGGAAAAAGCACGGTTGCAAAAGCAGTTGCCGAGGAGTTGGGTATATTCTATCTTGATACGGGCGCAATGTACAGGACTGTTGCATTAAAAGCTATCAGGGGAGGTATAAGTACAACAGACAGGGAAAAATTGTCCAGTCTTGTTAATGACATTGATATGAAAATAGCCTTTGAAGGAAAAGAACAGCACATGATATTGGATGGGGAAGATGTAACAGAGCTTATCAGGAGCCCTGAGATTTCCATAGGAGCTTCAAATGTAAGTGCAATCCCGGAAGTGAGAATAAAAATGACCGAGCTTCAAAGGAAGTTTGCATCAGAAAACAATGTTGTCATGGAAGGCAGGGATATAGGCACCCATGTTCTTCCTGGGGCAACAATCAAAATATTCCTGGTGGCATCGGCGGAAAAAAGAGCCGAAAGAAGATACAAGCAGCTCTTGGAAAAGGGGGAGAAAAATATTTCCCTTGAAGAAATAACAAAAGAAATAGAGTATAGGGATAAAAACGACAGCAGCAGGGAGTTCGCACCATTATTAAAGGCTGATGATGCAATAGAAATTGATACAACGGATTTGACAGTATACCAGGTTGCCAATAAAATAATGAATTATGTAAAGCAAAAAGTAGAGATATAATATTTTATATTATAATTATAAACAGTTAAAGATAATACAGAAAGATAACACTCGAAAAGACAATACAATTAAAGGTAATATTGTTAAAGAGAGTTAAAGAGAAGTGGATGGTATCAATGGAACGGTTAGTGAGGCGATTATGTACTATCTTTTTTAAATTATTTTATAGGGTTGAGATTGTAGGTATTTCCAACGTTCCGCAAAAAGGCGGGGTAATCCTGTGCTCAAATCACCCCACATTAATGGACATGTTCTTTATAGCATACAAGATTAAACGCCTTGTCCATTACATGGCAAAGGAAGAATTGTTCAGGAATCCTGTATTAGCATATATATTGAGCAAACTGGGCGCTTTCCCGGTTAAGAGGGGCAAGGCTGATATAGAATCCATTAAAACGGCTATAAGGATGGTAAAAGAAGGGCACATTGTAGGCATACTCCCGGAGGGGACACGAACAGGAGTTGGCAATAAGAAGAAAGTTAAGCCAAAACCGGGGGTGGCACTGATTGCCACGAAAGTGAATGCACCTATAGTTCCTGTAGCGATATCAGGAAATTTTAAATTGTTCAGCAAGATTAAGATAGTATATGGGAAACCTATATACCTGGATGTTGACGAAGAGAAAAAATACTCCATGGACGAGTTAAAAACGATCAGCCAGAAAATAATGGATAAAATATATTCTTTAATGGGTACGGGGGAAAAATGAATTGGAAATAAAACTTGCCAAAACAGCCGGCTTTTGTTACGGGGTAAACAATGCGATAAAAACTGTTCTTGATTTACGTGAGTGGGCAGATAAAAAGATATATACATTTGGGCCAATCATCCATAATCCTTCCATGGTAAACCACCTTAGTGAACTGGGTGTGGTTTCAGTAAGCAACATAGACGAAATCCAACCGCCGGCTTATATCGTAATCCGGGCCCATGGAGTTGGCAAGGATGTTTACGATGAAATCGAAAAGAGAGGTTTTACGCTTATCGATGCAACCTGTCCTTTTGTTAAAAAAATCCACAAGCTGGTAAATGAAAAGTATAAAGAGGGTTACGTGATAATAATCGCAGGTGATAGTGAGCACCCGGAAGTCAAGGGAATCAGCGGGTGGTGTGATAACCGGGCAATTGTTGTAAATAACGTTGATGAACTGGCAAGCCTTCCGATTGTGGATAAAAAGGTTTTTGCTTGCGCACAAACCACTCTAAGCTATGAAAACTGGCTGTCAATAGCAGAAGCATTGAAAGGTAGATTTAAGCATGTTGAAACACATAATACAATATGCTCTGCAACAATAGAAAGGCAGAAAGAAGCGGAAGATCTATCAAAAGAAGTGGATGTAATGATAGTCATAGGGGGAAAGGAAAGTTCAAATACCCGTAAATTATTTGAAATATGTAAAAAAAATTGTGAAAGGACATATAAAGTTGAAACTCCAGGCGAATTGCCTATGTTAAATACAAAAGAAATAAATAAAGTTGGTGTTATAGCAGGAGCTTCTACACCAGACTGGATTATTAAGGAGGTTGTAAGCAAGATGGATAGTATTAACAGGACTCAAAATGAAGAAAACTTCGGGGAAATTTTTGAGGATTCAATGGTAGCCTTGAAAACTGGAGATATTGTTAAAGGCAAAATTATTAGTGTGGGTGAAAACGAAATATTTGTCGACCTTGGGTATAAAAGTGATGGTATTATTCCCCTTGAAGAGAGTTCCGTTGACGAAGTTAACAAACCCCACGATATATATAAACCGGGGATGGAAATCGAGGTGTTTGTTGAGAAGCTAAATGACGGTGAAGGAAATGTTTTGCTTTCCAAGAAAAAAGCCGACTATATAAAGGGATGGGATATCTTGGAAAACGCTCATAAAACCGGGCAACCCGTAGAAGCTGTTGTTTCGGAAGTGGTAAATGGAGGAGTTATAGCATTGACCCGTGGTATAAGGATATTTGTGCCGGCTTCACAGGTTAGCGACAAGTATGTAAAGGATCTCGGGAATTATTTGAAGCAAAAAATAAATGTCAGGATAACGGAATTCAACAAAAATAAAAATAAGATTATTGGGTCCCAGAGAATACTGCTGGAAGAAGAAAAGGAGCGCCTTGCTAACGAACTATGGAATTCCATCGAGGTAGGTAAAAAATATGAGGGGAAAGTAACAAGCCTGGCAAAATTCGGGGCATTCGTGGACATAGGAGGTGTTGAAGGGCTTGTGCACATTTCGGAATTGTCATGGCACAAGATAAAGCATCCCTCCGAGGTTCTAAGTGTTGGAGAGGAAGTTGAAGTTACAGTATTGGAATTTGACAGGGAAAAGGAAAAAATATCACTGGGATATAAAAAACCGGAGGATAATCCATGGAACAAGGCTGCTTCAAAGTACGAGGTTGGGGATGTAATAGAGGGGAAAGTGGTACGTCTTGTCCCGTTTGGTTGTTTCCTGGAAATAGAAAAGGGGCTTGACGGGCTGGTACACATTTCCCAAATATCGAACAAGAGAATAGCAAAGCCCGATGATGTTCTTAAAGTCGGGCAAAAAGTGGGAGCAAAGATTATTGAAATGGACCTGGAGAATAAAAAAATAGCTTTGAGCATAAGGGAAGTAAACCCCATAGACCCTGTCGAGGAAATTGTAGAAGAAAAAGAAGCAGTAAACGGAAACGAAACCGACCCTGCCGAAGAAATCCCTACGGAGCATAAGGAAGAACTGTCGGTGACACTGGGGGATGTTCTTGGAAAGATTGATATAACTGACAAAGAAGACAGTGCCGGGTAAGTTTTTTCTGCGAGGAGAGTTTTAATGACATACGAGGAATTTAAAAAAGAAGCCTTGAAAATCTCGGGCATTAACCTGGACTACTATAAGGAAAAACAAATGCAAAGAAGAATAAATTCCTTGATCAGAAAAAACAGGTTTTCGGGGTACCATGATTATATAAATGCACTAAAAGAAAACAAGGCATTATATGATGAATTTATAAATTACCTGACAATAAATGTTTCCGAGTTTTACAGGAATCCTGAACAGTGGGAAGTTCTAAAAAATGAAATACTTCCAATACTGGTAAATAGAAAGGGCAACATCAAGATATGGAGTGCAGGATGTTCAACCGGCGAGGAACCCTATACCCTTGCAATGGTAT
>JAAZDH010000108.1 GCA_012512865.1 Clostridiaceae bacterium
CGTCCCAGTGTCACACTTGAATTTTCTTTTATGAATGTTAGAATAATGTTAAGGTTGGGGCAAATTGCATGGTATGATAAGGAATAATGATGTTTTAATAAAGGAGTACATGTTATGCAGGGGTATGAAAGTAAAAAGGCTCTTATTACAGAAATTCAAAAAACTGCTGATCTGTTTATTAACGAGTTTTCGGGTATCAAGGAAAGTGACAAGGACAGGTTAATAGACGGTGTGGACAGAACACCCGCCCAGATGATAGCTTACCAGATGAGCTGGATGGATTTGATTATGGGATGGGACAAAGATGAAGCGGAAGGTAAGCAGGTAGTTACCCCTTGCGAGGGATACAAGTGGAATAACCTGGGTGCCCTATACCAAAGCTTTTATGAAAGATTTTCTTCATATTCTCTAAGCGAATTAGAGGAATTGTTTAAAGAAAAAGTAGTTGCTTTTGTACAATGGCTTGACGGTTTTACAGAAGAAGATGTTTTCACGGCAGGCAGCCGTAAATGGGCGTCTTCTACACCATCCAACTGGCCTGTGTGGAAATGGGTACATATTAATACAGTTGCTCCGTTCAAGTCCTTCCGCAGTAAGATTAGGAAGTGGAAGAAGTTAAATGAATAAATGAATAATAAGAATAATAAGAATAAAAAGCCAATACAATAGTTGATTTATTCCAGAGGGTCAACGTGCTGTTCTTCTGGCTTTCCATCCATAGTTCCATCCATAGAAATTGTGGAGTATTTTACAGGATGGTTCCAATAGCACTAAATCGGTTCCAGGGAGGGGCGGCATGAATATTTTTAAAATTTCGTACAAAGTGGTGCGGGAAAATTCAAAAGATATATACAAGGGGTTTGGATTTAAGCACCTTTCCGACGCAACCCAGTACTATGTACACCCCAACAACCAGTCATTCAGCGGGACAACCACCCTTTGCCAACCGATTGGCGAATCACTTATACTTTTTGCATCAATGATATTCGGAATCACCAGCGGAAACGGCGTTGGAGATTATTACGTCAGTGACGACAGGGATACTGTTTTTCTTGATGTGGCGGTTCCGGATGATTACCGTGAGAATGAAGTGGTGGAAAAGCATGTATATAAGTATCGCGCCCTTTGCAAAGGAAATTCAATAAAGATTGCCGCATATGATTACCATGGTAGGTGGATTGACGGGAACATGGAACACTTGCGCCCGCTATACAAATTGCTGCCATGTTTCTGTGTCTTATTGGCAAGAGAAATGGAAACAGAACCGGATTATCGCGTAATGATGGAAAAATTCATGGAAAATCCCGTTGCGGATGCTTTTGTAAATCTGCATGAAGATTTTTACCAAAATCATAAGATGGACGAATTTGAAATAGAATACACGGATTTGTCTTATATTGATACCAAGGAATTGCGCTCTTTTTCATCTAGTTATCAAGTAGTAAAAGAAAATAAGGAGCAATTGTATAAAACAAAATTGGAAGCATTGGAAATCACTTCTTTCGATCCCAATGCTTTCACCCGGGAACAGCTCATGTTTGTACCCAGGCTGTCCCCCGAATTTGTACTGCCCAGGAATTTGCACAGCATTTGCAATGCCATAGCGAGCGGGGATATCATATCGGTACTGTTTCACGGCCCGGCGGGAACCGGGAAAACCATGTCATGCAAGCTGATTTGCCAGGCAATAGGACTGCCCGTCATGGAAACCATAAATTGCACGGAGAACCTAGATGAATTTGTTTTGGGAAAGTTTATCCCGGAAGATGACAGGATTGTTTTTAGAGAAAGCTACGTCACCAGGGCAATCCGGGATGGGGGAGCCGTGGTGTTTGAAGAGATTAATTTTGCGAAACCCCAGTACCTGGCATTTGTGAACTCGCTCCTGGATGACAACGGTTTTGCACGGCTTGATAACGGCCAGGTGGTTAAGCGGCATCCCAATTTCCGCTTTTTTGCCACGATGAATATTGGCTATTTTGGGACAAAGGAACTGAACCAAGCGCTATACAACCGTTTTAATGCAGTGGTTGAAATTGCCGCCTTATCGGATGAGGCCATTTCCCGCATGCTTATTGCCCGTGTTCCCGAATGTAAACCCGTTGTTGATAAAATCTTGGGGGTCTATCATAAAATTAAAAAGAAAATTGAAACAGAAGAGCTGGATATTGTTATTTCGCCCCGCAACCTTGAAAACTGGGCGAGGCTTGCCAGGTATGAGGGTTATATCAATGCTGCCGAAAAAACCATTATTCCCGTTGCAAAATGCGACCGCGCACTGGAGGAAGCTATTCGCGGGATTATCGTACTTTATAAGTGGAAATAGTAATAGTAATTTATACGTGGAATTAATGTATGGAGTTAATGTATGGAATTATTGTGTGGGATTAATGTATGGAATTAGCGAAGGGAGGGTACATTGAACAAGGTGAAAGCGCTGAATAGGGAATACAAGAAAATACTTCGCTTGTTCCAGTGTGATTATTACAGGGGCGTTGAGGAACTGTTTGCGAAAACCCTTTCTGAAAAGGACAGCATTCGCCTCTTTTTTATTAATGAAAACATGGCATTTACAGATGGAAGGAATATAATTGTTGACCCAGCCATGGACAACCTGTTTGCAGATAGCAGGGCACTGGTTGATACGGAAAAATATATGAACCTGCCTGCTGCTTTTTCTTCCGATCCCTGGAATGCCTTGTGCATGATTACAAGGGTGCAGAGCATACATGAATGCTTGCACATTTTATACACTGATTTCCCATGTGCCGCAGTGAGGGATGAACGGTGCGACACCAAGGCAAAACTAAAAACCATGTGCCTTATTTCCAACATTATCGAGGATGCTTACATAGAAGCGGCAGGATGCAGTGTTTTTGACAACCTGGAGCTGTTTTTAAAATTCGGACGCATATCCCGTCTCTTTGCCAATTCACCTTCCGAGGGTACTATTATACGTGCATTTCAAATTCATAAAAAGGGCCATGAACAGGATAAAGTGTACGAAACCGGCCAAGGGAATGAAACCGGGAAAAGAAAGCATATGCAGCATGAACAGGGAACGGGCCTCGAAATAGGACACGAAACATGGCACGAAACGGGGCACAAAACGAGGCATGAAACGGTACACGAAATGGAGCACAAAATGGAGCATGAAACATGGTATGAAACGGGATACGAAACAGGGCATGAGATAGGGCAGGGAACAGAAAAGGAAACAGAACAAGGAACAGGGCAAAAAACCGGTATAATCCCGCTGGTGCTATATCTTGATTATATGGCCGAATTCCTGTTATATCCTATGATAAAACAAGGGGAACCTCCCGGGGATATTGCCTGGTACGTGGAGCAAACCAGGCAGCTTTTCCTAGACGGAAGCGCTGCTCCATCTCCAGCCGAGAGATACGAGTATTGCGGCCGTATTTTTGATATTATTCTTCCCCTTATACCTGGAGACGAAGCATTAATCGATACCGGGAGACTGGACAGGTACTTGGGCGGACTAAAAACCCACAGCCCTGATGCCGTAACCATAGGAAAAGTTGGCAATAAGGGGAAGACACAAAAAGTTGACGTGCGGCTTTTCACCGATTTAAGCCACAAGCCACGTGAGGGGCAGGATTACAAGGAGCAAGTACTTGTGTTGCTGTCCGGGTTCGCAAAACACAAACTGGCTGTTATCAAGATTATAGATGATGAAGGACGTAAAGTTGTAATTTTTGGAAATAATTATGATTGTGCGGTGTTGCATAAAGATATCAAAATCAATGAAACCAAGCCGAAGATAAATTTAAACCTCAAAAAAGCATATCAAAACATCTATAATCGTTACCGCATAAATATCAACAACTATAATTCAAGGTTTGTGCAACTGCTGGAAGCGCGTACCCCCATGAAAGAAGAAAAGCATTTATTCGGCGCAGGCATTTCCTCCAAGCTGTTGGGAGACCCTAAAAAGAGATATTGGTACAGAATCATTGAAGCCATGGATGTGCCTGATCTTGCTGTACTCCTGTTAATTGACGGGTCCGGATCAATGTTTGGAATTCGCCGAGATAGCGCAATTATATCATCGGTAATTCTGCACGAGGTTTTAAAAAAACAGGGGATTAGTCATGCCATAGTTGAACACCGGGGCTATTATCGCTACCCGGAGATAGACATAAACATTTTAGTTGATTTTAATGCACGGAAAGAGGAAAAATACAATATAATGCAAATTGATGCCCGGGGAGACAACCGGGACGGGCTTGCACTGTTTTGGGCTGAAAGATACATGAATCAGCATGTTCATAGTGAAAACAAGCTTATAATTGTTTTGTCAGACGGTGTACCAGCCCATGCTGCCGATGAGTATTTTCCGCCTGTCTCTGTTAAGGATACGGCCAATGCAGTAAAAAAAATCATGAAACGCGGGACAAACATAATAGCCATAGCGCTTGATGACCCCGACTCCTTTGATTGTTATGATAATTTAAAAGAAATTTACCCGAATATCATATCCTGCAATGATTTATCAAGGCTTACGGGGCAGTTGCTTGCAGTGGTGTCGAAGCAATTGCAGCACTAAGAATTGTGACAATATGGCAATTTAGCTTTTTAAACAAAGGTAAAAGACACGGGGATTATTTAATGAGGTACTTAACGAGGGGGTATGAAGGGGTCATGGCAGTGGAGGAAAAAATATTGATTAAATTGAAAAAGCAATTTCCCGGTAATTTTTTAGAGCTGCCGGAGAAATTCAAAGCAACCGATAAAAACGGAAGAACTGCCTGGAAATACTATAAAAACGGCTCCAATTTTCTATACTCGGACAAGTTGCAGTATTATTATGAAACATATAGTGAAAATCTTTTTAAAGGCACACTTGTTAATCACAGGGCAGAATTTGAAAGAGCAGCAGGGCATGAAATCGAATGCAACGGATACGGTGTACAGAAAATGGCTGCAATAAAATCTTCTTCCGCTTTGCTGTTCAATACATTAGGCGATGACAAGTATGTTGCAATAAAAGGACCAGTATTGCCAAACGGGAATTTTCACTTGAAATATGAGGAGCCGCTTCCGGCAATTGATCCGAGGTATCCGGCATATATTGACGGCTTTTTGAAAGATGAAAACGGTATGTTTATTTTCATTGAAAGCAAAATGCTTGAATATCTTAACTTGCCAAGAAAGCTGAAGAAGGCATATTTGGATTGTGAACAATACCAACTTTGGAAGATTGATCCTTATGCAGCCAAATCATTTCAAAAATTATTTGAACAGTCCTGCTGCGATAAATCTTTATCTAAAAATGGTGAATACAAATCTGTCATACCTGCATACGATATTTTTCAGATCCTGATTCACAGCATGGCAATACTCACTTTTTTGTTAAAGCTAAAAGATAATGTAAAAGAGGTATTCCTTGTAAATACGGTTTGGAATATACCGGAGAAATCAACCGATTTCCTTGGAGAAGATAAAGAAGAATATCTGGGTAAATGGGAGAATGTAGTCACCGGCGTGGGACACTTACAAGAGTATTACCTTCCGGAAATCCAGGAAATATATAAAAGTGCATTAGGTAACGAGGTGATTTTTTCCTTCTGTTTTTTGAAATGGAGCGATTTCAAAGAAATGGTTGAAATGGACATTGAAAGAAAAGAATACTTGAAAAAATATGAACTCTGAAGAAAAGACGGCAACCATTGCAACGTGACACGCGTGATACGGGGACGGGGGTAATGTCACCTCACCCTGTGTCACCCGTCCCTGTGTCATGTGCGTCCCTGTGTCATTGTGACAATAGCCCCGTCCCCATGTAATGTTAGAAGAACTTGGCCCGGGCCTGCTCCTTTACCTCCTGGCTTACGCTGAATGGAATTCTCGTGGTATACCCGGCCTTGGCAGCCACGATCATCTTTGTCGGCCATGCAAAGATGTCCTGGTTCCATTTTAACACCGTGTCATTGTAAACTTCCCTTGCAGCAGTGATTTCCCTTTGTAGGTAGCTGTTTTGCTGCATAGCGTCGGCAAGGGCACGGTGGGCCATAAGCTCGGGATACGCTTCGAAGGCAACCCTTATATCCCGCATAGCAGTATCCAGCGCACCGGCAATCTGGCTCCGGTTTTCCTCGGTGGGCTTTATTCCCCCGCGGAACTGGGCGACAGATTTCATTACATCCTTGTCAAGCTCAATTGCTTTTTCAACAATGCCTACCACGTTTTGCAGTATCTGCACCCTTTGCTCAAGGTAGTTGTCAATCTGGGATGCATTATGCTGGATTTTTTGCTCCAAGGCCTTGAAATAATTCCTCGCCCTGATTTTCATAAACAGGAAAATCAGCCCCGGCAAGATAAGCGGAAACCAAAGAAAAATCTCGAATATTACTGAACCAATCCCTGTTTTCACGGGAAGCTGTTTATGAATGACATTTACATCCCGTCCTTCCTTGCTGACCGGCCCAGTTAATTCGTCAAGTTCATTTGCCATTATAAATCCCCCTTTTCGTTGTTATCATTTTAATCCTTTCAATCTTTGATAATATAGCTCAAAAAGGCTCCGACCCTGTATATATCCTTCTCGCCAATCTTCTTCCTGTCCTTTATATTCTTTACAGCTTGTCTGAACTTCTCGGTGTACGAAGTCTCTTCGGCTACATCAAGGGCATTTACTACAATATCGGTGGCCTTAACCACCGGTATATATTTTATCCAATGCACAGGAATTGTGTGGATTTTCCCGTCGCCCCCTAATTTCTTGACATAGTCAACCTTCTCCTCGGTGCGGTAGCCAAAGGCATTCACCCTGACGGTATCGCTTTTCCCGCCGCTGCTTACAACAATAGTTTTCAAAATGCTGGGCGTTGCCGACATGGGATGGGCCAGTGTTTTAACTACCGCATTCATGTTGTTTGCCACGTACTCGTGCTCATAAAAGCTTGCAAAGCTGTCGTACAAATCCTTGTATATAAACTCCCGGGGCTTATGCTGCTGGTAGAGGGGTATTGCCAGGATAGTGGCAAAGGTAAAATAAAGGTGCCTGAAATAATCGTTGTTATAGTTGATAAACCTGCTCCTTACATCATCAAAATCAAAACCGTGGAAGTACCCGGGTGCAACGTTGAGATTAAAATTGTGCAAGTGCTGCGGGTATATATAATTTAACATCCTATGCTTTATAAAGCTAAAATCGTCCCCGAAACCGATTTCCTTTTCCTTCATTATCTCCAAAAGCTGCTTTTGCGCCAGTGGGGTAAACAAGAGCCTGAACTGGACCTCGTTGTTCCTGTCGGCGGCTCCAAAAAGTACTTCAAACTCGGAATTGCCCAAAACGGTGAATTCACCGCCTTTGACCACGTTCTTTTCAGCACGTTTCCGCAGCTTTTTTATTTTCCTGTTCACATGCCTGTCAATTTGCTTTTGATTCATGTGTTCGGCATCGGAGTCCCGCCTTGAGAAAATAAGGTCGGGGGCAGCTTCATTGCCATATACCAGGTAAGTTTCCTCCTTGTAATACGGGCAGGGTTTTTCGACGCTGGCGGTAAGCACCTGGGTATGGTGCCTTGTTACCCTTTTCCCGTTTGAATAATGTGTAGTGGTCCAGTGTATTGTAATTGAGCCGGTATAAGTCTTGGTCCCAAGCTCATGAACTAAGTCCGTGCATATGAAAAAGGGATTGCCGTTTATATCACCCGATTGGACAAAAAGTGCCGAACGGTTGTCGCCCCGCGTCTCACTTAGGCCGAATTTGCTGACAAAATAGTCCAGCCTTTTCCTGTCGAACATCTTGTCAAGGTTTATATAGGGCATGGTCTTGCGGAAAAGCTCCGGGCTCATCTTGGAAGTGAACAGCTCGTTTAGCGGCCTCATTTGTTCCCAAGCCTCTGACGTCAAGTTCCTGGCCTTTTCTTCCAGCCTGCTTTTTTCTGCTTTCAACTCTTTAGTTTTAGGATTGAACTTTATGATAAGATAGATAAACAGCCCGCCCAGGGCAGCACCGGCAAGTGCAATTAGTACCTGCAAAAGCTCCGGGCCCGCCTGGGCCTGGAACATGGCGGAAATTTGGCCTGCCACTACAAGGGCTGCTATTACAGTCAGCACGATTAGAAGAACTTTTACAGCTGCCCTTTTCCTAATTTGCCTGTCCAACAGGTTTATACGTTTGCTCATTTCCCTGATTTTGCTGTTGGTTTTCCTGTTTTGCTCAATATCAATTTTTGACAGCTCCACCAGGGAATCAAAATAATCGGTTACGTTTTTGTTGTGCAGGTCCCTGTAATAATTTTTGTATGAACCTATGAGATCGTATATCCCTGCATTTTCAAAACCTATATTCCAAGATTCCGTCTTTGCTGCTTCCGCCTTCGCTGCCTTTGCTTTTTCCGGTTCTGCCTTTTCCAGCACCGGGGTATCTGCATGGCCTTTTATCATGACGTCACGCTCCAGCCCTTTTCTAATATTTCTTATAATTTTCTATTATACATTCTTGCACACTCTTGTGCATTCTTGTGCGTTCTTGCGCATTCTCATATATTTGCTGCCTAATATTGTACCGCTTAATATTGTGCAGCCTAATATTGTACTACCTAATATTATACTACATAAGCGTATTAAATGCTAAAAAATAAATATTGTATCGTCAATTGTTTTGTCAACTCGTTGAATAACTTAGCATATTTTATTGAATTTTTCACAACCAGCTAAAATTTACTATAAAAAGTTGATAAAAGGAGCAAAAACAGGTAAAATAATAACGTGTAGCCATGGTTTTCATATACGGACTAAATAAAATATGCATTTCAAGTTTGCTTACGTTGGTACAATAAAGAAGTGTAATGATAGTGTGAATATCTCTTCAAGGGGGCTTCGAAACCGGATGAGGAAAGCCGGTGAAATAGGTGATTTAGATAAAACCCATGCAAAACAATTAATAATACTTTAAAAGAAAAGAGTTATACTTATAGACGGGCTTAAGGTTTAAGTTCAAGGGGCTGTAGCAAATACGGTCTCTTTTGTCTTTTATGCATTATTAGCACAATTATATGGATAGTGGAACAGGATGGAACAGGAAGCTTTACAAAGGAGGAGCATCATGGTAAAGATAAAACCGAAAAAAACCCAGCTTGATTGGTTAGATTGGGAATTTGGGGTATTTTTCCATTTTGGCATACGTTCTTTTTTTAAGGGGCACAAGGACTGGGATAACAAGGAAATGCCAGCCTCTGAATTTAACCCGGCGGAGCTTGACTGCGAACAGTGGATACGAATAATAAAAGAAGCAGGCGCAAAATATGCAATCCTGGTTGCAAAGCATCATGACGGTTTTGCAAACTGGCCTTCGAAATATACCAGGTATTCGGTTGCCAGCACGCCATGGAAGAATGGCAAGGGTGATGTTGTCAGGGAATTTATCGATGCCTGTCGCAAGTATGGAATCAGGACAGGGTTATATTATTCCCCGGCCCAGTGGGGCGGTGAGATAAACCTTGAGGATGAAAAGAAGTATAACGATTACGTAATAAACCAGGTCAGCGAGATGTTAACCAATTACGGGAAAATAGACTACTTATGGTTTGACGGTTGTGGGTCTGACAGATTTAACTTCGATAAGGACAGGATCGTTGCCGCAATCCGCGGATTGCAGCCGGAAATATTGATATTTTCAATGTGGGACCCTGATACACGGTGGGTTGGAAACGAAGACGGGTACGCGGGCATGCCAAACTTTAATACGGTTGTGGACCCTGATTATTCAATGCCTGCTGGCAAGGAAGAGCAATTGTGGCATGCGAAATTCCTACCCGCGGAATGTGATTTTAAAATGAGGAGCACATGGTTTGATTGCGAAGACAATGAGGATACGATAAAAAGCGTTGAAGAATTGGTTGGCATCTATGAAATGTCAGTTGGCCGCGGTGCCAATTTTCTCATCAATATAGGTCCCGACAGGAGGGGGCTTCTTCCAGAAGCGGATTCGGCAAGGCTGCTGGAATTTGGCGCAGAAATAAGAAGACGTTATGGTGAACCGGTCAGGGGCTTTTCAAGTATTATGCCGGAACAGGGTGCCAAGGACAGTTTTTCAATAACATGCCCGGAACCGCAGCTTGTAAACCGGGTTATCCTGGAAGAAAACCTGGCAGAAGGGGAATCGGTTACATCCTTTAAAATATATGCACAGCTGCCGACCTACAAAAATAAACGCGTGTGTGTTTACATGGGATGCACCATTGGACATAAAGCCATATGTGTATTCCCGACTATTCGCACGGGCAAGCTTACTGTAGAGGTGGTATCACATAACGGGGAGTATGAAATCAATGACATGAAAGCATACTTTGTAAAGTAGCACGATTTTGCGATAAAGCTATTATGCATGGGGAGATACAAGATGAAAACAATTTACTTATCCAATCTTGATGAAAAGTTGCCGGAAAAAGAAGATGTCACGATTGTGCTTAAAGAAGGGGACTATTACCTGGAAAGGCCTGTAAAATTGGACGGCAGCCATAGAAAACTAGCAATAAAAGCTGAAGGCAAGGTCCGGCTAATAGGCGGAAAAAGGCTGGAAGGGATAGAAAAAGTAAAAGATGAAAGCATCCTGGGAAGATTTGATGATGGGGTGCGTGACAAGGTACTCCAGTGCGACCTGGCAAGGAACGGGGTGAACATGCTGAGACCTTTTTCGTCAAGGGGATTTGGCCGGCCTGTAACCCCATCTCACAATGAGCTTTTTGTTGACACCGTTCCATATAATGTTTCTCAATATCCCAAAAAGGGCAAGTATATGCCGATTACAGGCTATTTAAAAGAAGTAATCAACGAGTGGGACGAAAAGGTGGGCAGCCTGGAAGCAGGGTTTGGATATGACAGCGAACGGCCGAAAAGATGGAAACCAAGTACAAACATTTGGGTTCACGGTTATTGGTGCTGGGATTGGGCAAATTCCTACGAAAGGGTGGCCGAACTGGATGCAGGCAATATGACGGTAAAGACGGCTCCTCCCCACGGGAATTATGCATTTAAGGTTGGCCAGCGCTTCTGTTTTCTTAACATACTTGAAGAAGTAACGGAGCCAGGTGATTATTACATTGATGCTGAAATAAGAATGCTGTATTTTTATCCCCTGGATGATGCAAAATGCGAAGAGGTAATCATATCGGTCATGGATGAAC
>JAAZDH010000109.1 GCA_012512865.1 Clostridiaceae bacterium
CTATAAGGCAAATTCTCAACGGCTTCATTTATTGTTTATCTTCACCCCCCGTGTGAATAGTTTCTCATGAATTTTAATTTACAACAAGAATGCTTCGTGGTATCTTAATTTTAATCTTATTTTACTCTTAATAATGGAAGATAACTAAATGTATGATTAAAAGCTTAATTGTAATATCACTGATTATAATGATATACAAAAACCGCCGGGTATTCTTTAAATATTTACAGAACAATTTGTAAAATTTAAGGATTTTTCTTTATTTGCGATGGAGAAATGTTGAAATAGTTTTTGAAGCATTTGGAAAAATATGCCAGGTCATCATAGCCTAATTGCCGTGCAATCTCGGTAACAGACTGGCCGGAATTCCTGAGCATCATTATCGACGCTTCCATTTTAACTTTATTATGATATTGTTTAATGCTCATTCCTGTCACTTTTTTAAATAAGTCGCCCAAATAATTCGGCGAAAGATAAAACTCGCTTGCAAGCGTCTTCATGTTAATATTTAAATGCACATTTTTCTCAAGGTATCTTTTAATTTTTTCTATAATAACCTGTTTCTTTAAATTCAAATTTTCAAAATTATCATTAACAATCTTGTAAGTAATTAAATTTGTAAGAATCATGGAAAGAGTTCTCAGGTATCCTTCCCCTGGCATGGTTTAGCGTCAGTCTCCTGTTGCTGCCGCTATCATTGAAAAATTCATTCATTTCACTTATTAATACTTTTGTCTCGGGCATACTCAAAATAAAATTTCCAATATTAATGTCTGCCTTCGAAGATGGAGCAAAGTTAAAATCAAAACCTACATATATCATTTCTACTGTTGAATCCGAGATATTACGAACCCTGTGTTTTTTGTGAGGTTCAATTATAAAAAACCTGTCTTCCATGCTATGTATTGTTCCTACCTCACCGGACGTTAAAACTCCTTTCGAAGGTATATAAATAATTTCCCAAAAAGGATGCGTATGAACATCTCCCTGCCACCCTTTTTCACACCTTAGATAACCCAATAGTTCAATTTTTATAATATCTTCAATTTCTACCTGTACTCGTTCATGGCGTGAATTAGACATTTTTCCACCTTGTCCTTTAATCAAGATTTTAATTTATGCAAAAACTATGTTTATTGGAATACTATATAAGTACACTATAATTATATAATAATCCGGGGCTTGCGTCAAACTGTCCCTCCTACAATTTTTTGACCAGTTGCTATAAGCAATATGACTCTATTCAGGCATCCAAATTAAACTTCAAACCAAAGGAATAAGAATAATAGTTGTGATCGCTCTCGTCTGCTGGTACAATATTCATGGCAACAATTATTCGTGATCTTATTTCATATAGTATGAATAATTTGAAGCCATTAGTATATTCATACCCGGGAGAGGACCCGTAGGGAGACCTTCCCTAAAAAAGAGGAATGCAACTTTTCAGTTTACTGTCCAATGTAGTTTCCAGCGCAGTTAAATCACTGAAGATAACCCCCCATCCACATATAATACCTGACCATTTATAAAGCTCGAAGCATCGGAAGCCAAAAATATCGCCGCCCCAACTAATTCTTTTACATCCCCCCACCTTCCCGCGGGAGTTCTATTTTTAATCCACGAGTCAAATTTTTCGTCATCCGCAAGTTTCCTGGTCATATCAGTAATAAAATAACCAGGTCCTATTCCATTGACTTGAATATTAAATTTTGCCCATTCAGCAGCCATTGCTTTCGTCAACATTTTTACCCCGCCTTTTGAAGCCGCATAAGGAGCAATGGTAGGCCTTCCGAGCTCGCTTTGCAACGAGCAAATATTGATGATTTTCCCTGCTTTCCTCTCAATCATATCCTTCACAAAGCATTGTGAAACAAGAAATACTCCTGTTAAGTTTACGCTAATTATTTTCTCCCAGTCAGATAAATTAAAGTTTTCAAGCGGCGCACGTATTTGCACTCCAGCATTATTAACCAATATATCAACAATACCGATATTGCCTTTTATGTAATTGACCTGTTCTTCGATTTGCAACCTGTCCGTGACATCAAAAAGAGTTCCGTAAGCTTCGATGCCTTCATTTGAAAGTATTGATAACGCTTTTTTCAAATTGTTTTCATTAGTACCATTTATTATAACCCTTGCCCCTGCTTTGCCAAAACCTCGAGCCAACTCAAAACCGATGCCCCTCGTAGAGCCGGTAATTAACACTGTTTTCCCTGAAATGTCAAATAACGGGTATATCATATAGCTCATGCCTCCATTCTAATATTTATTGCATAGCGTAAAAATTTTGCAAGATAAAAAGAAGCGAGAGACCTTCCTTTTTGGTAAAATAAAAGTTTATGAAAAA
>JAAZDH010000110.1 GCA_012512865.1 Clostridiaceae bacterium
AGTGACTCGCTTTCAAATACCTGGGCCGGGTTGTCCAGTATACGCCCGCCGCCCTCATATGCCATTTTTTCAAGCAGTACTTCATTATCCCCGGAAAGCATGTTATATTCAGGTGAATACGGCATTATCAACCCCGTGCTGATCCTCTCGCTCCTGCCGTCACTGCCGTAAAGGGTAATATCCGCCACGTACACCCCACTCTTCAGGTTGCTGAAATAACCCTTGTATTCGCCAGGTGCACCCGGAAGCAAAGTTATCTCCTGCTTGTTCCCCTCAGGGTCCACAAGGATTCCCTTGACTTCGCTTGCCGTCATGAAGGCATCATCCTCGGCTTTAATGGTTATGATGCCGTCCTGTCCCCTTGTGCTGGTTTCAACAGTGTAACCCTTACCCATATCCTGCTGGATTATCCAGGACATGATATTTTTCCAGAACCCCGGTGATTCATCCCAGCTCATCCAATCATGGGTCCATATCCCCTGTACGTCCGGCGTCCAGGCCACCGTCCTTCCAAGCCCGTACTGCCAGGCTGCAAGAACAGGTTCATCTTCGTCACTTGTAAATATGATATTCGCAGCAGCCTTGGGCATGGTAACCACGTAGCCGTCCAGCATGGGTACTGTCTCAATACCTTTCAGGATTTCCGAGTAGCCTGAAAACCTCGGCATAAACGTCCTGTTTACCAGGTACTTTTTACCTGCCAGGAAAACCTCCTTTGCAAAAATCTTCGGGATATCCGTAAATTCATCGGTTTCATAATACCTGCCGCCTCCCGCGTATGCAAGGACTTGCATCAACAGCAAATCGGCGCCCCTGCCGACCGCAACGGTTGAAAGGGTAATCCCGTTTTCCCTCAAACCTTCGATTACCGGCTCATATCCTGCCTTTTCCGCCTGGCCGTCCGTAAGGAGGATGATATGCTTAAGTCCTGTGTCCAGTTCTTTTA
The DNA here is from genome assembly GCA_012512865.1 of Clostridiaceae bacterium. Classification (GTDB taxonomy): domain Bacteria; phylum Bacillota; class Clostridia; order Acetivibrionales; family DUMC01; genus Ch48. The sequence continues at coordinate 947 of JAAZDH010000110.1, forward strand.
TCGCTTCATAGGCGGCAGCAAGGGGCGGCAGTATTTGCGTCCCCCCGCCCGCACGTATGGTCCCAATTGCATCCTGTATGGCTTTAAGGTTGTCAAGTTTACGAGGCTCGACAACCCACTTGTACGCGCTGTCAAACGCAATCACACCTATAATATCGTCCTCGTCCAGCACTTCTGTTGCACGTATGGCCGCTTCCACGGCAAGTTCCATTTTGGATATTCCATATTCCCCACTTGCCATGCTCCCGGACTTGTCTATGACCAGCATCAGTGCAAGATTGGGATCCTCCTCCTTGGGCTTGATATCCATGTTTACAGGTAAAATTCTCTCAAGGGCCGTATTGTAATATCCTCCGGGGGCATAGCTGTTGTCGCCGCCGGTAACAAGTAGCCCCTTACCCTGGTGGCTTACCGCCGTCTCAAGGTTTTTGAGGAAATTATCGCCAAGGCTGCCGGCAGAAACATTGACTAGCACAAAAGCGTCATACTTGAGCAGCTCCGGCAGTTCAGCGGGAACCTGCCTGGCATTTACCACTGTCAGCTCCATGTCATCTTTGAGTATTGCCGCCAGCAGGTCGCCTGCCTTGGCCGTCTCCTCCACAACCAGCACCCTGGGTATATCTTTCACAAAGGTGTAGGATGAAAGGGTATTATTTTGCAACAATGTATCCGAATCGGCAAATACTTCTACCCTGTATGTAACCATGCCGCCCCCGGCAGCCTTGCCGGTAAAGACAAACCGGTTGTCGCCCTTGTTCAGCATGACCTGTTTTTGCCCGGTCAGCAGGCGGTCACTGTACAATTGCAGGACTGCAGGTGTATTTACGTTGCTCTTTATATCCACCACTATTTCAAATTGCTCGTTCAAGTGTACGGAGTCGGGAATAATCAAATTTTCAAGTTGTACTTCATCCCCAATGTCAGGACTTACGGGATAAACATCGATTATATATCCCTTTGACTTCATCTGCCTTGCCTGCGCCAGTGCGCTGCCAACATTCTCCCGGCCATCCGTAATAATTACAACCCTTTTCCGGTGGTCCCAGGGCATGACGGATTGAGCGGTTACAAGGGCATTTTCTATATTTGTAAATGAAGAGTTTATTTTTGTTTGAATATTCGTAAACTGCGGGTTTTTACCGGGTAAAAGCTCAATGGCCGTATTTTCTCCAAAATTTATGACACCTGCCCTGTCGGTCCTCTTCATATGTTTAATAGCTTCCCTTATAAAACCCTCTCCTTCTTCTTTTTGGGTTACACTGTCCGAGGAATCCAAGAGAAACAACGTGGTTGCAGTATCGGCAGTCCGGCTGATGTTAAAACCCGAAAGAAGCAATATGATTATAAGAAAAACCATGCTCCTTAAGGAGAGTATGGCGGTTTTCTTCCAGGATGCCATTTTTATCATTTTTTTAGCCGTGTAATAAATAAATACCGCTGCAGGCAGTATTAACAATATCAGCCACGGATTCTCAAACTGCAATGCCATATGCATAAACCCACCATTCCAAAACCAGTATCGCCAATAGAATCCACAGTAAGAGCATTTTCAGGTCCAACAGGGCGGAAAAAGTATTCCAGGGTTGTTCCGCTGCTGTTTTTCCCGGTGCCGTTTCTCCTGCCGCTTTTCCTCCTTCTGCCGTTTCTCCTGCTGCTGTTTCTCCTTTTGCTGTTTCCCCTGTTGCTGTTTCACCCTTTGCTGTTTCACCTGTTTCCGTTTCATTGTTATTTAAATTACTCATACCATTCTCGTAATCGATTTCATCCTTACTATCCATATTATCCGTAACCTGCTTGCCGGAACCCGGCCCGGCGTATGCAAATGCGAATTCCCTCTCCGATGGCGCATTAACAATGAACTCCTGCCGTATTGTCCCGTTTTCCAGGCGTTGTTCCAATACATACACTCCAATGTGCGAAGTCCCGTCGTACCTGGTTGCCGGGAACGGCGGCGCAATAAGCTCCCTGTTCCCATCTGGCCTGACAACAAACACTTCCTCCGCCCCAGGGTTTATAGCCAATTCAACAGCATCGCCAGCATAAACGGATGAAACTTCCTTGATCCCACCCTGGCCCGGAAGCAGTTCCTGCACCGCCCTGGCTATTATAACGGGGAAATAAGGCTGCACGGGCAGGTTCGTTTCGTGAAGGTCAAAGCCAAAGACCATTATGCGGTTTTTTCCGACATAGCCTTCAAAGGCTGCAATCCCCTCGCTATTTTTCATAACGGGATTGCCCCACCGGGGAAGTTCATATAAATACGTTTGCATTGCACCAAAAGAAATATCGCCCTTCAGTCCTTCAAAAAGCTCGTGCCCTGTGGCAAAAATCTCGGTATATTCGGATCTCCCCGAAATTGAAAACAGCCGGTTTTCCGGGGGATTAAACACTATAATATGCCCGTCTGGAGGCAGTTCTTCCGGCAGCACACCGTCAAAAATGTATAAATCGTAATTCCCGTCAAAACCTTCCGTGTTCTCTTCCGAGTTTTCCAAGCTCATTTTGCCAGTCCTTCTCCAATCTTTAAAACTTAATCCTCCTGCTGCCACCGGAGTTGTACGGTAAACTTCAAGGTCAGGCATCAGCTTTAATACTTTTTCAAGGTAAATATTTCTCTCCGTTACAAGGAGCACCTTCCTTATACTGCCTGCAAACACAATTGCACCTGCTTCATTGTCTTTTTCCAGCATATCCGCCGTATCTATCCTGCACTGTAAGTTTGCGGCCAAACCGGGAATCCCGGTCCAATAGAGATTTTCGCTTTCGCCCGCTTTTACAGTCACCCTTTTCGCATCGAAAAAATCCCCGTCTACATAAAGGCTTACATCGTTTTCAGCATCCCGGGGGGAAAAGTTGCCAATGCGGCTCAGTGCCGTGATTTCACCGCTATCCTGCCTTTTCCGGTATGATAGCAAGGTAATAGCATAATTGGCTCCCTGCCCGTTGTACGAATAGTAATTTATACCCTGGAAGCCACCATCATTGCCGCCATGCCCGTCAAATACATCAATACGGCTGTTTATCTCATTTGCACCGGTACCGTCCCCAAACCAGTTGACCTGTATTGCCGGGTTATCGTACAGGAGTGAATTAACCAGTTCAATCGTGCCTTCAATATCTTCAGCGGTATCATCTGCCTGTAAATTCTTGATTTCCAGGATAACCTTGTCCTTGTCGTTAACCTGGTGCAGCAACACATGGGGTGTATTTCCCGAGGCAATTAGCGTAAAATTCATGTTTACCCCGCAGGATTCCACTAGTTTTACGGCATCTTCCTTTGCGGCTTCAAACCGGCTTGGCTTTATATCGGAGGCCTGCATGCTCAATGAACAATCAATTACAATCATTACATCCTTGTCCAACTGCCTGCCGGTTTTCAAAAAAGGCTCCGACAGTACCAGGGCAAGCAGGGCAACTGCAAATACCTGGAGAAACATTAACAAGTTCTTTTTCAATTTTTGCCATGGAGTGCTAACCTCTATATCCTGCAAGGCATTTTGCCAGAGATACAGGCTGGAAATCACGTGCTCCTCGTTCTTTTGTTTCAGGAGATATAATACTATGATAACAGGGATGGCCAAAAGCGCAAGCAATCCCCATGGATATCGCAGGATCAACGCCGTGTCACTTCCTTTACCATTTCCTCGATGGTTAACTCCGAAGAAAAGTTAAAATAATAAGCACCCCATCTAAGGCACTCCCGCTCCAGGTTGTCCCTGAAATTTTTCAATGCCTTGTTATATAAATTAAGGAGGGATTGGGTCACGGTTACATCCATTATTTCCCCTGTTTCGCTATCCACAAGCCTTACGGATTCGCTGATATCCGGCTGTATTTCCTGGGGGCTCAGGATATGGCAGGCATAAACTACCTGCTTTTTATATTTCAAGTATTTTAAAAGCTGGCTGAAACTTCCGCCGGAAAAGAAATCCGAAATTATGACCGTTATACCCCTTCTCCACTGCACGTCGTATCCTTCTATAGCCCTTTGGATGTTGCTGGTTCCTCTATACTCCACCTTTTCAAGAAAATCCAGTATCCTGTGAAATGCTATTTTCCCTCTTGCGTTTTTGCATGTATCGCGTACACGGTTATCCACGACGGCAACGGTTACCCTGTCGAAATTGCACAAGCTTATGTATGACAAGGCTGCCGCAAGCCTCCTGGATCCCATGCCCTTGTTAGGCTCACCCCAGTCCATCGACTTGCTGCCATCAAGAAATATCGTTACAGGAGCTTCCCTTTCCTCCATGAACAACTTTATAAACAGTTTCTCGAACCTGCCATATGCGTTCCAGTCTATGCGCCTGAAATCGTCACCCGGCACATATTCCCTGTAGTCGGAAAATTCCACGGAACTTCCCTTGCTCCGGGATTTCCGGTTCCCTGCCGAAGTCCCGTCTATTGTGAATTTCGTATTTAACGCCAGCTGCTGTATTTTTCTTAGAAAATCGCTGTCAAATAACCGGTTCATAGCTGTTTATCCAATTCTTCGATTATTTCGGAAATCAGGTTGTCGGCCGTCAAGCCCCCGGACAAGCCTTCAAAATTCAGGAATATCCTGTGTCTCAAGGAAGGGTACGCGGTATAGCGAATATCTTCAAAGGCCACGTTGTACCTTCCTTCAAGCAATGCCCTGGCCCTGGCCGTGGATATGATGGCCTGGGCCCCCCGGGGGCTTGCCCCGTACCGGATATATTTCCTGGTTATTTCCAACGCATGTTCGCTTTCCGGGTGGGTGGCAAGCACCAGCTTCAGCGCAAAATCCAGCACCGGCCTTGCCACGGGTATTTCCTTTACTATTTCCATTAATTCCAGCAATTCCTCGCTGTTGGTTACTGGGCGCAATTCCTCCTGCGTCCTGCCCGTTGTCATTATTACGATGCCGGCCAGCTCCTCAAGGGTCGGAAAGGGCACTTCAAGCTTGAACATAAACCTGTCCAGCTGTGCCTCGGGCAGCGGGTACGTTCCCTCCATTTCAATCGGGTTCTGGGTTGCCAGGACGAAAAAGGGCCTTGGAAGCTGGTAAGTGGTATTGGCAACCGTAACGGTTTTCTCCTGCATAGCCTGGAGCATGGCGCTCTGGGTCTTGGGCGTTGCACGGTTTATCTCGTCGGCCAGCACAATATTGCTAAATACTGGGCCTGGCTGGAACTTGAACGCCCCACCTTCAGGATTATCCCTGGTGATAATATTCGTACCAACCACGTCCGCCGGCATAAGGTCCGGCGTAAACTGTATTCTTGAGAATTTCAACCCCGTAACCACCCCAAGGGTATTTACCAACCGTGTTTTACCCAGCCCGGGCACACCTTCAAGAAGGGCATTGCCCCCTGCAAGGATGCAAAGCAACACCTGGCGTATTAGCTCCTTCTGGCCAACCATGTGTTTTGCTATTTCCGACTCAATTTTCCTGACGGTTTCGGCAACATGCCTGATTTGCTTTTCACTAACTTCCAAGTTTAAGCCTCCTTTTTTAAAGCCTCCTCTTTTGAATGAGCGAAAAATCTAGATTTACTTTTACTGCAACGACTCGAAATACTGCCTTACAATATCTTTCATCGCAGCCGGGATTTGGGCTTCTTCCATGTATGAAGCAGCTTCCCTGCTGTATTGCGGCAGCACCTCGCTATACGGGCGCATTACCCCCCTTTGTACAGGGATGCCTTCCGCCGGGGAGTAACTGCTGCTGCCCCCCTCATGTTTCTGCCCGCTGACATAACCCGGGTCGTCATCCCCGCCAAGGCGCCTTGGGTCATAAATCTGCTCGTATTCCTCTTCCTGGCCTTCACCGGGTAACCTCCCTCCGCCGGCTTGTTCCCTGCCAGCGTAGCCTGAATCTTCATTTGTGCTTCCATCCCCTGCTCCGCCGTCACCACCTTGCTGCCCGCCGGAATGCTGCCCTTCGCCGGATGATTGTCCTCCGCCTTGAGATTTTCCTTCACCAGGGCTTTGCCCGGACCCGGAAGACCGGCCTTCATCCCCGTTTTGGGTTCCTCCTTGCCCAACCTGGCTGCCCTTGCCTCCCTGGCTTGCACTGCCGTACCGGCCGCCCTGGCTTCCCTGCCCGCCACCGGCACTCGAGCTTCCCTGGCTTCCCGCCGGCAGGCTGCTGTCCACTTGCGATATCTTGCTTTTCGCCTGCTGCATTGCCTGGGAAAGCTTAGCCATTACCTGCTGCGAAGCCGGATCCTGCCCGGATTGCATCATTCTCTCCAGCAAATCTCCCAAATCCTTCAATGCATTTTCTGTTGCCTGCAGCTGGCCAGGGTCAGCCTGCTCCTCATTCTCGCCAGGGGCTTTAAGTTCATCCCCGTACTCTCCCAGCTGTTGTGCAATTTCTTCCAGTTGACGGGCGATTTCCCCGTTGTCAACCTGCTCCGCCGCCTGCTTCATAATCTCCACAAGTTCTCCAGGGCTCATGCTCCCTTGCTCCACCTGCGCCATCAGCTGTTCCAGGGCCTGCTTTAAATCCGTGATGTCATCCTTTTCCATCGCTTCTCCAAGACCCCTTGTCATGTCAAACTGCTTGAAGGCTTCGCTTAGTTTACTTAACTGCTTCTCCATGTCCAGTTTCTTAAGCTCGTTTTCAGCCCGGGACAAGGCTTTCAATGCATCCTCCTCGGTTCTTGCCTGCTTCACCTCCCCGGCCAACCGGTCTATTTCTTCGAGAATTTTCTCCAGCTTGTCTTCTTCCAGCCCGCTGTTGTTTTTTATGTCCTCGCTGACCTTTTCCAATTCTTCAACCTGCTCACTTACAGTATCCTGCAGCTTCTCAATTTTCCCGGCTTCTCCCCTTGCCCGGCTTGGTATGAAAAAAGATACTGTCGTAAGCACCATGAAGACAATAATTATCACGGCAAACTTACTGGGAAACCTGACGGGGTAGATCTTCTTAAAATCTGTCCCGGATACCTTTGAAAATGCATCCTGCCTCTGAAGCAACGCAACCCCCGTATCATCATCTTGAAGCTCCCAGGCAGTTATAAGCCTTTCCTTGAGACCCAAAGCATCTGCGGTCTTCAATAAACTTTGTATCCCCGGTCGCAGGAACAGGGATAGGATAAGGCCCAAAACCGCAAAAGTTCCATAAATCCAAAGAATCCACCGCAGCAAGTACGGTACGGGTACCAGGCATGCCAGGTATGACAGTACAGTTGCTGCTGCCCCGCCAATGCAGATAGCTGCAAAAAGGCAAAGCAGCCCATTATTAATATGCATCCTGTTTTTTAGCGGTCCCAGGGCTTTTAAAATATCCTTCATGCCCAAATCGGCTGCATTACCCGGATTGCCTGTATTGCCAGGATTGCTCGAACTTCCCGTATTATGCGCATTATTCATGTTGCGCGCATTGTGCATGCTGTGCCCATTACCCGTGTACCGCGCCTTGTCAATACTGCCTATATTCCTGGAATTGCCCATATTAGCCTTTTTACCCAAGCTTTTCACCAAATCGCTTCTCACCTACGCAATTCCTCTTTCCTCTATTCTTCCTCTTTCTTCTCCTTTTCCGTGTCCTTCTCTTTTATTTTTCCTTCTCCTTTTCACCGGCTCCAGTTTCCAGGCGCTTAAATATATGAGAATGCATGAGAACACTATGTTAAAAATGCTGTTTATCATCCAGGGCTTAAAGTACCTAAGCAGGCTGGTTTCTCTTTCGGCAAGCCTGTTGATTTCCTGGAACAAGGCACCTAATCCCACCATATCGTTTCGTCCCCCTGCCAGGAAGGATATAAACCCAAAGCCCGGAGAAGGGAATAATATCTTCGCCAGGATGGCATAGGTTAATTCCGCGTTAGCTCCTTGCCGGCTTAAGAAAAATGCACCCCATATGAATAAGGCAATAACCGGCCCGATGGCCAAGGCGGCAAAGCATATGTAAGATGCGATTATTGCCGTGACATTCCTGCGGAACAGGGTTGAAAGAAAAATCCCAAGGCTTGCCGCCATCAGTGCCGTAATAATGTAATACAATAGCAATAACAATACTTCCCCGATGCCGATTCCGCCAAAAAGGAAAACCACGCCCAGGATCGGCAATGATGCTACAACCAGCAGCATTATATTTGCTATTGAAACAAGCAGCTTGCCCATTACTATTGACAAGGTTGAAATGCCCGAGCATAGCATAAGGTCCAGGGTTTGCCTTTCCCTTTCACCGCTTATGGCCGTGGCTGTTAATGCCGGTACAATTAGAGCAAGGAGTGAAAACTGGAAAACCGCAATAACGTTGTATGTATCAACGGCTGTCCTGGGATTAAAGGTAGAATAGCCGTACCTGTTATATATAAGGTCGTTTCCAAGGAAAAACAGGTAAAGTACAAAGCCGAGAAATGCCAGGTACAGGCTTAGCAGAACGGGCATGCGCCATCCTCTCATCTTGGTCTTCAGGTCTTTTTCCAGGATAGGATTAAGCATCATGGCCTTCACCCCCTTCTGCTTCAATAAGTTGCATGAAGACGGACTCAAGGCTTTTCCCTTCTTTTGTATATGATACCACGGGTACTTCCTGCATCACAAGCCTCTTCAGGATACCGGAAAATGTGTTTTCATCCCCCTTGTAGTCCGCCTCAATCACGTTCCCGTTAGTTATGATATTGCTTACGGAAGGCTGTTCCTGCAGCAACCTCACCGCATCTCCAATCTTGTCCTTCACCTTTATTACCAGTTTTACAGTTCCAGCTACCTTATCCATTATTTCATCAACCGGCCCCCCGGCCACCATTTTACCCTTATCAATAATGCCAATTACGGTACACAGCTCTGCCAGCTCCGGCAGTATGTGGGAGCTTATGAGTATGGTCTTTCCCATATTTTTAAGCTCTCTCAATATACCCTTCATTTCCACCCTTGCCTTTGGGTCCAACCCTGAAGCCGGTTCATCGAGGATTAGCAGCCTTGGGTCATGGATGAGGCTTCTTGCAAGGCACAGCCTCTGCTTCATTCCCCGGCTAAGGCTATCCACGGGGGAATCCCTCCTGTGGCCAAGGTCCACCAATTCCAACAGCTGGTCGGTTATTCTCTTTCTATCCCTGTAGGGGATGCCATAAAGCCCTGCATAAAAATCCATGTACTCATCCACTTTCAGATCATCATAAACCCCGAAAAAATCCGGCATGTAGCCAATCTTCCTTTTAACCTCCCTGGGATTTTCCGAAATATCCATGCCGTCAACAATGACCTCCCCGGACGTTGGCGGCAGCAAGCCTGCTATAATCCTCATGGTAGTCG